>JABJFE010000093.1 GCA_018662905.1 Flavobacteriaceae bacterium | reverse complement strand
TGAATTATGTTTATTTAAAAACATTCTTTATAGAATGTAAAATAAAATAGTATCTTTGAAAATCAAAAAAAAAACATGAGTTTAATAATAGAAAATCTTACGAAAACGTATAGTAACAAGGTTAAAGCATTGGACAATTTGAGTTTAGAAATTGGCAAGGGTATGTTTGGATTACTTGGTCCAAATGGAGCTGGGAAATCAACATTAATGAGAACAATTGCAACATTACAATCACCTGATACCGGTTCAATCAAATTTAATGATATAAACGTTATTGAAGATCAAATCTCTCTAAGAAAGATATTAGGATATCTTCCTCAATCATTTGGAGTTTATCCAAATATGTCAGCTGATGAATTACTAAACTATTTCGCAAAGCTTAAAGGAATTTCTGATAAAAAAGAAAGAAAAGCTTTAATTAACAAACTTTTAGAAATTACCAATTTAACCGATGTAAAAAAGAAAAATGTTTCTGGATATTCTGGAGGTATGAAACAAAGATTTGGGATAGCACAATTATTATTAAACAATCCTGAGTTAATTATTGTGGATGAACCAACTGCTGGATTAGATCCTGCAGAAAGACAACGTTTTTTAAATGTTTTAAGAGAAGTTGGTACTAACAGTACTGTGATTTTCTCTACTCACATTGTTGATGATGTAAAAGAATTATGTAACGATATGGCAATCCTTAATGGTGGTAAAATACTTAAACACGTTAAACCCTTAGATTCAACAAATGAATTAAAAAATAAAATTTGGACAAAATCAGTTTTAAGAGACGATCTTGAAAGTGCTGAAAACGAATTCAATATATTATCTTCTAATTATAACGTAGATAATTCACTTACCATAAGAGTTTTTTCAGACAAAAAACCTGGAACAGATTTCAAAAAAGCGGAGCCTCAATTAGATGACGTTTATTTTATTACACTTAAAGAAGATCAAAATAATAATTCTTAAAAAACCAATATATGTTTTTAAATATTTTTTTTAACGAAATAAAATATTGGTTTAATAGACCTGCATTTTACATATACACTATAATATTTTTTTTATTGTCTGTATTTATTTCTGCTGCTGCTGCAGGAATTTTTGATTTTATAACGTTAACAACAGGATCATCAAAAATAGTAAATTCTCCTTTTGGCATAGCAGGACTTTTTGCAGCCCCTGCTTCTTTATTAATATTTTTTTACCCATCTATTATTGGTTCTACAATAAGTAGAGATTATGAAAGTGAAATACATACTATAC
Source organism: Flavobacteriaceae bacterium (assembly GCA_018662905.1). Classification (GTDB taxonomy): domain Bacteria; phylum Bacteroidota; class Bacteroidia; order Flavobacteriales; family Flavobacteriaceae; genus MAG-121220-bin8. The sequence goes on along the minus strand of JABJFE010000093.1, from coordinate 2,261 downwards.
TCTATTCTTATCCATTTTCAAAAATCAACTATTTAACTGCAAAATTTTTAAGTGGATTTTTTATTGTTAACTTAATAATACTAATTATTTTTTTGGGTACTCCTCTTGGATTAATATTACCGGGAACTAATCAAGAAATTGTTAATCCTTTTGATTTAAAATCATATTTAGACGCTTATTATATAGTAATTCTTCCTAATCTTTTTCTTTACAGTTCAATAATTTTTGGAGTGGTCACTTTCACAAGAAACGTTTATGTTGGTTTTGTTAGTGTGATTTTAATAGTAATTATCGAAGGTTTATTACAAGGACTTTCTAGTAATCCTGACAATAGATTCCTTGCTGCTCTTCTTGATCCCTCTGGAAATTCAGCAGTTGCTTATTATACTAGATACTGGACAGTTTCAGAGCAAAACGAATTATACCTTCCACTTGGTAAATTATTAATTTACAATAGATTAATTATAACCTCCCTTGGTGCAATAATATTATTCTCTATTTATAAAGTTTTTAGTTTTAGTCAGAATGCTTTTACTTTTTCGTTTAGTAAAAAAGATTCTAAAAGAATGATTAAAAATAACTTTGGAGGAATCACTAAAGTTAACCTACCAAAAATTACGATTAATTTTAGTTTTAAAAATGATTTAAAAAAGCTTTGGGATTTATCTAATATAGATTTTTTATTTATTGTAAAAAGTTGGCCCTTTATTATTATTGTAATCATTAGTCTCTTAATTAATTTAGTTGGACTTTTTGAATTAGGAAACGTATTTGGAACACCAACATATCCAAGAACATGGAAAATGCTTCAAGCTGGTGTAACGTTTACCTTGTTTATAAATATATGTACGTTTTTATATGCTGGTAATTTGTTACACAGATCAAGATTAGCAAATGTTAATCAATTAATTGATACTACTCCAACTCCAAACTGGATTTTGTTAGGATCTAAATTTTTAGCAATAATAAAAATGCAATTGATTTTAGTTTCTTTAGTAATGATTTCCGGAATACTATTTCAAATTTACAACGGATACTATGATTTTGAAATTGGTCATTATTTATATGAACTAATTGGTCTATCCATGATATCATACGTTATATGGGCACTTCTTGCATTTCTTATACAAACTTTAATAACTGATAGATATGTTGGTTTGTTTATAATGATTCTTCTTTTTATTGGTATACCACTTTTAGGTGCGGCTGGTTTAGAACAATCTATTTTCAAATATAATGCGGGAACTGGATATGCATATTCTGATATGAACGGATACGGAAGTTCTATAAACAGATTTTTCCTATACAAGATTTACTGGCTATCCTTAGGTCTTGTTTTTTATGTTTTGAGTTACTTATTCTACTTTAGAGGATTACCCTCCAGTTTTAAAGAAAGAATAGTTTTAGCGAAATCAAGATTCAAAGGAAAATATCCAAAATTCTTAGGTTTCTTTTTATTAATATTTTTTAGTTCAGGTGGCTATCTTTATTATGAAACAAATGTTTTAAACAAGAGAACAACGGCAAAAGAAAGTGAATTACAAACAGTCGAATGGGAAAAGAAATATAAAAAATACGAGAATTATGATCAACCTAGAATTGTTTCTGTAAAAGTTGACGTAAACATATTTCCTAAAACTTTAGATGCTGATGCTTCAGGAACTTATGTTATGGTAAATAAAACATCTAATTTAATTGATAGTTTATTTTTAAACCATGGTAATTCCATAAGTACATTTGAGTTTAATAAAGAAAATGATTTAGTTCTTGAAGACACTTTATACAATTTTGATATTTATAAATTAAAACAGGCCCTAAACCCAGGTGATAGTATTAATTTATTTTTTACGGTTAAAAATAAACCTAACACAACTATTAGAAATAATTCAAGTGTTGTAAGTAATGGTACATTTTTTAATAATTCCGCTTTTCCATCTTTTGGATACTCTGGAAGAGAGCTTACTGATGATAAAACAAGAGAAAAGTATGATCTTCCACCTAATAAGTTAAAACCATTTCCATCTGATTCAACAGCACTAGGAAATACATATATTTCAAAAGATGCAGATTGGATTGATTTTGAAGCTACTGTTAGTACTTCTAAAGATCAAATTGCAATTGCTCCTGGTTATCTTCAAAAAGAATGGGTTGAAGGAGATAGAAGATATTTTAACTATAAAATGGATAGTAAAATTTTAAACTTTTATGCATTTAATTCTGGAAAATACGAAGTTGCTAAAGACAAATGGAACGATGTTAAT
>JABJFE010000112.1 GCA_018662905.1 Flavobacteriaceae bacterium | reverse complement strand
TTTAATTCTTGAAAGCTCAGAACTTAAAATATTTAAATCATATTTTGGAAACTTTTTGGAAAGATTATCTAAAATATGAATGTATTCATTTCTGGTTTTTAAAATAGGATTTATATAAGTTTCCCAAGCTTCTTTCTTTGAAACTTTCACATAATCCTTACATTGAGATTCTATTTTAGTCAACTCATTATCATTTGAAATACTATTATCAATAATCCATTGTCTCATTTTCAGATTACAATCGTTAACCTTTTCCCATTCTAATCTATCCTTAGACTTGTATCTCTCATGCGATCCTGATGTGGAATGACCTATTGGCTGTGTTAATTCTCTTACATGCACTATTACAGGAACATGTTCAACTCTGGCAATATCACTAGCCTTTTGATATGTATTAATTAAATCAGGATAGTCCCAACCATTAACAGTGAGTATTTCGAAACCTTTTTTTTGTGGTGTTCTTTTAAAACCAGATAAAGCTTCAGAAATATCTTCTTTTATTGTTTGATCCTTATTTTCAACAGAAATCCCATATTTATCGTCCCAAATACTAATCACCATAGGAACTTGATGAACTCCTGCAGCATTTAATACTTCAAAAAACACACCTTCACTAGTACTAGCGTTTCCGATAGTTCCCCATGCAATTTCATTTCCATTTTTTGAAAAGTTTTTAGAGTTTTTAAAATCTAATTTTCTATATAATTTTGAAGCTTGTGCTAAACCAAGTAATCTAGGCATCTGAGAGCCTGTACATGATATATCAGAACTAGAATTTTTATGATCAATTAATTTTTTCCAAGTACCGTCATTGTTAAGTAGTGGAGTATTAAAATGTGCTCCCATTTGACGTCCAGCAGACATTGGCTCTTCATTTATATTAGTGTTAGCATATAAACCAGAAAATAGCTGCTTAATAGAAAGCTCCTTGATTGCCATCATAAAAGTTTGATCTCTATAATAACCTGATCTAAAATCTCCATTTTGAAAAACTTTTGCAAGAGCAATTTGGGGTAATTCTTTACCATCTCCAAAAATACCAAACTTTGCTTTTCCACTTAAAACCTCTCTTCTACCAAGTAAACTAGCTTCTCTACTTGTAACTATTATTCTATAGTCTTCTAAAACCTGTTTTTTAAAGGTTTCAAAAGAAATTTCTTTATTAAGATCAGTGTTGTTTTCCATTAAGAAATTTAGGATGCGCAAATTTAAATAAAAAAGATGTTGATTCCTATTAGTATATCAAAACCATCTTCTTGTGAAGAGACTTGATAATGTGTCAGGGTCAATAGAAATTTTAAATCTTATTTTACTTAAGTATTTACTTTGGTTTAACTCATTTCCTAGAGAAGAGTAGAAGGGAAGGTACAACTCAAAATAATCGGTTAAAAGATTTAACCTTATTCCAGATTCATACTGAAAATTCAAATTTTTATTTGTGTTTTTTATAGCTGCAATTCCAGTGTAACCTTCAATCCATTGCCAAATCGTTATTCCTGAATTTAAAGAAATTATGTAATCATTAGCATACTCATAATTAATTTTAGATTTAAATCCACCCTCCGATCCAATGTATTGCTGGCTATAAAATCCAGAATTTTCAGATCTCCCAAGTAAATTAGTACTAAATAAATAATCTCTAGCTCTGTAAGATGAAAAACTAAAATAATCATCCAGGGTATTATTCTTTATAAATTTTCCCGCAAAAAATCTAATGTTATACTGTCTATTTGTTTTATAATAATTTCTATAATTAAATGTTATTGAACTTTTTACAAAATCTTTGTTAATTTGAAAATCTGATTGAAAATTAAATCCCTTTTCAACACTAGAATTAGCTTTGATGTATTTAAAATTTAAAATATTATAATTAGGATATTCAATAGAATTTGAATTTTCTTCCCTAAAGACACTTATGTATCTCATACTTAATATTTGTCTAGAATTTGATCTTAAATCCCTATCTCTAAATGCTAAAACAATTGATGGGAAAAAAGAATTATATGAAAGATCATCTTTATAATGAAATGTTGATGCACCTAAAAAATAGTTAACACTATATAAACCACTATTTTTATTTGTATTGTAATCAGTATATTTTA
>JABJFE010000168.1 GCA_018662905.1 Flavobacteriaceae bacterium | reverse complement strand
TTTTGCATGATCAGTACTTTTAGCACGAACTTTACAAAATATATTAAATTTTCCAGTTGTAATATGAGCAACAGTTACAAAAGGTATTGCTTCTAAACGTTGAAGAACAAATTTAGTTTGATGAGTTTTCTCTAAAAAAATCCCTATGTAAGCAATAAAGGTGTAACCTAGTTTTTTATAATCTAATGTAAGTGAAGATCCTTTGATAATTCCAGCATCTTCCATTTTTTTGACACGTACATGAACAGTTCCAGCTGAAATCAATAATTTTTTTGCTATATCAGTAAACGCAGTTCTTGTATTATCAATTAGCAGGTCAAGAATCTGGTGATCTATCTCATCAAGTTTAATTTTAGCCATTTTATTGAATTTTAATTTAAAGAATTGCGAATATATTGAATTATTTTTATATAAATTAAATATTTAATGAATATTTCGCAATTTATCAACCTTTAGCATTATTTCATTTAAATCATTTTTAACAGAAATATCAAAAACCTTATCAATTGAAATGAAATCAATTATCAGATGACCTGATAATTTATCTAATTTTCCGAATTCACTAATTTCAGGAACAAATTCAATTTCATTTAAATCTGAATTTAACTTTTCTTTATACATTATTGATAATTCACCTTTATTGACTGAAGAAGACCGTTTTATTTTGATGTTTTTTATATATACATCACAAAGAGATGTTGAAATTTGAGGGATTTTGTAATAATTTTTATGATTTAACAAATTATAACTTTTAGTATAAATTGACCTTAAAGCATAAGTTATGGATAATGACATGTAATACCTGGAAACCTCTCTGGTGTAATCTTGGGAATAATGGCCAGATTCAAACAATATAGTAGGTGTATTAAGAGATTGAAAAGTATCTCCAACACAATTAATATTGAATTCGTCATTATATCTTCCAATATTTTCAGGAATAATTTTTTTCATGTTATTAAACATTTCAAAAATAATTTTCATGGAAGTTATACGAGAAACAGTTTCATTTCTTTCAATATCAGCGGAAGGAGATAAAAATGAAAGAATAGATGAATTAAAGTTATTAGTAGAATAGATTGATCTTTGATCGTGAAGATTGAAACAAAAATCAGGTTTAAATTTATTATATATTCCTTTTAGTAAAATACTTTCGGGTTGAGATAAATTAACTGCATCTCTGTTAAGATCAATATTATTAAAATTTTCTCTACTATAATTCAACGCTCCATCTGGATTTAAAATCGGAATAACCAACAGAGTTAGTTTTTTTAGCATTTCAGGCTCATGAATATGGAAAAAAGAAATTGAATCAAAAAGTGCTTTTGTAGATGTAGATTCATTTCCATGCATTTGAGACCAGATTAAAATTTTAATTGGTCCAGAACCTATATTAAAGAAGTTAATAGGTAAATTATTAACACTATACCCACAAACTTTAGCATTATATTTAAAATTGAGGTTAGCAATTGATTCATTTGTTATATACCTACCAGAAATTTCTAATTCTTTATAATCCGCATAATTATCTACCTCAATATTCATTAATTTTTTCTACAAAGTTAACAATACAAATGATTACAAATGTAACAGATATAATGGATAAAATAACTCATAACAATTAATGATTGCTACAATTGTAAACTAAAATTTATATATTAAATATAAAATACATGTTTTAAGTACTTTAAGTTTATATAATTAAAGTTTAACTTTAATTATATATAGATAATTATTATAAATAATATATTAAATTATATAATTTATTTTTCATAAATTTACATTTGTATACATGGAAGATTTTACAAAAAAACTTAAATTATTGTTAGAAAACGAAGGGCTAACCGCCTCGAAATTTGCTGAAAAAATTGGAGTACAAAGATCTAGTGTTTCACACGTATTAAGCGGAAGAAACAAACCAAGTTTAGATTTTATATTAAAAATAAATAATTCTATAAAAAGTGTAAGTTTAGACTGGCTGTTAAACAATGCAAATGATACGGATCTACAAGAGCTCCCTCCTATTTCAGAAATCAATACACTTAAAAATAACGATCTTAAGTCTGAAGTTGAGAAAATTATAATTTTTTTTAAAGATGGTACATTTAAAATTTATAATAATTAATAAATTTGCAGGTATGTACAGAAAAT
>JABJFE010000047.1 GCA_018662905.1 Flavobacteriaceae bacterium | reverse complement strand
GATGATTTTGGAAGTCAGGGAAATAAGCCCTTTAACCCCGAATTATTAGATTGGTTAGCACATACATTTCAAAATAAAGACAATTGGGATACTAAAAAGTTTATTAAAAGAATAGTAATGTCCTCCACTTACAGACAGTCAAGTAAAATTAAAAAAGAGAATCGCTTAATGGATTCTGACAATACGTATCTAGCTAATTATCCAAGACAAAAACTTTCGGCTGAAATGATTAGAGATAATGCTCTTTCAACAAGTGGAATGCTTGTTCAAAAAATTGGCGGTCCAAGTGTTAAGCCTATGCAGCCTCCAAATCTTTGGAATGAGGTTACTGGTGGCGGAGGAGGAAGCCTTGCTTTTTACGTTCAAGATACAGGTGATAATTTATACAGAAGAAGTTTATACACTTTTTGGAAAAGAACAGTTCCTCCACCATCAATGATGATATTTGATGCGCCTACAAGAGATTTTTGTGCTCCAGTTCGTCAAAAAACTAGTACTCCACTTCAATCCTTAGCATTAATGAATGATCCGCAATATCAATTAGCTGCAGAGAATTTATCAAAATCTATTTTCAATGAAAAAATTTCAATTGATAAAAAAATTATAAAACTTTACAGAACTGTAACTGGAAGAACACCAATTGAAAATGAATTAATTAAGTTGAAAGAATTTTTGAATGAAGTTAAAAGCTTAAATGAAATTGAAGATCAAAAAGCTTTCAACTCTTTAACAGTATTAGTTTACAATCTTGATGAAACCACTCAAAAAAGTTAAAATATGGAAGAACTACATAAACACTTTTTAAACAATAACAGAAGAAATTTTTTAAAAAAAGCTGGCTTAGGCATTGGTGGTTTAGCACTTGGCTCTATGCTAGATCCATTTGGAACAGGTAATGATATTGATCCTTTCTCATCTCTAAAAAATGATTTAAATCTTCCACATTTTGCCCCTAAAGCAAAAAGAATTATCTATTTATTTCAAAGTGGAGGACCTTCACAGTTAGATTTATTTGACTATAAACCTAAGTTAAATCAATTAAGAGGGAGTGATTTACCAAAATCTGTAAGAGATGGACAAAGACTCACAGGGATGACTTCTGGTCAAAACAAATTTCCGTTGGTTGGAAGTAATTATAATTTTAAACAATATGGAGAATCAAGAGCATGGGTAAGTGAGTTGATGCCATATGTTGGAAAAATTGCAGATGAGTTATGTTTTGTTAAATCAATGCATACTGAGGCGATTAATCATGATCCTGCTATAACTTTTTTTCAAACAGGTTCACAACAACCCGGCAGACCTAGTATGGGTTCATGGATGAGTTATGGTCTTGGAAGTTTAAATAACAATATGCCTTCTTTTGTGGTTTTACTTTCCAACGGAACAGGAAGACCAAAAGGACAACCTTTATACTCAAGGCTTTGGGGAAATGGATTTTTAAGTTCACTTCATCAAGGCGTTCAATTTAGATCAGCAAAAGATCCTGTTTTGTATTTAAAAAATCCTGACGGAGTTACTGCACAAGAAAGAAGAAAAATGCTAGACTACTTAGCAGAACTCAATCATCAACAAGAAGCTTCATTTGGAGATCCTGAAATTAGCAGTAGAATAGCTCAATATGAAATGGCGTATAGAATGCAGACCTCAGTTCCTGAGACTATGGATATTTCAGATGAACCAGATCATATTCTTCAAATGTATGGGCCAGATGCTCAAAAACCTGGAACGTATGCGGCTAATTGTATTCAGGCTAGAAGGTTAATTGAAAAAGACGTGAGATTTGTTCAACTTTATCATATGGGCTGGGATCAACATGAGAACTTACCAAACCAAATTAAAGGACAATCAAGTGATGTAGATCAGCCAACTGCAGCTTTAATAATGGATTTAAAACAAAGAGGGTTACTAGAAGATACATTAGTAGTTTGGGGAGGAGAATTTGGTAGAACTAACTATTGTCAAGGGACTTTATCAGACACTAACTACGGAAGAGATCACCACCCTAGATCATTCACTGTATTTATGGCAGGAGCAGGTATTAAACCTGGATTTAGCTTCGGTGAGACTGATGATTTAGGTTACAATATTGTAAAAGATCCTGTTCATGTTCATGATTTACAAGCAACAATATTGAATCAATTTGGAGTCGACCATACGAAAATGATATATAAACATCAAGGAAGAAGATTCAGATTAACTGATGTTTCTGGAAATGTAATTAAAGACTTACTTGCCTGATTATTTTAAATGTTGATTGAAAAATTTCCAAATTTCATCACTTGCATTAATATCATTATTTCCCCAAGCTCCTGGCCAATCATGGCCACCACCATCAACTCGATAAAACCAAACTTCATTGTTATAACTCCCCCCTTTTTTCTTAGTCAAAGAAACGGTTGAGTAATCTGATGTATCAATATCTGGAAAATTAAAAACTTCATCTTGAACACACGCATTTAAATCAGACCAAAACTCCATTACTTCTAAAATATGAGGAGCACCACCCCAGCCATAAGCAGTATTCATTGTTCCGTCCCACGGAACGGTAGGATCTGCAGTACCTGACATTTGTAAAACAGGAATCTTATAAGCAGGTAAGCAATTATTCCAATCGTATCCACTCATCGTTCCAGTGATTGATGCTACAGCCTTAAAAACATCAGATTTTTCACAACCTAAAGTGTAGGACATAAATCCACCATTAGACATTCCTGAGCTAAATATATTTTCTTTACTAGTTTTATATTCTTCTTGAATTTTTAAAGCTAAAAAAGATAAAAAATCAATATCGTTTACAGTACTCATTTGCAAATTAGCATTCCAATGAGCCTGTCCAGTTACTAATGTTGTTCCCTGAGGATAACAGATCATAAATCCGTTTTGATCTGCCACATCATTCATTTTTGAATATGCTAAAATATTATTCATATTACTTCCAAATCCGTGAAGCATGAACAAAAGTGGAGAATTTTCAGTAT
>JABJFE010000111.1 GCA_018662905.1 Flavobacteriaceae bacterium | reverse complement strand
TCCAAATTAATTGTTCAGAAATAAAATTAGGATGTCTAGAGAAACTCCATAGTCCTTTTGAAAGAAAACCTCTTTTAAAGTCTCCTGTTAAATTTTCGTTATTATTAATTTTTTTGTATTTGTTGGATTGAAATTCGAATTGTTGTTTATCAGCTATTGACTCCGTAATAATAAATGATAACATTAGTATGGCTATAATTAAATCATAAATATTTAAGGGAGAACTATCTCCTTGCCATGCAGCTAACATTGGTAAGGTGAATAGAAAAATTAAACCCATTTGGTAGAGACAAATAAATAATAAATTAAATATTGACCATACTATTTTTATATTAAAAACTGGAATTCGTTCTTTAAGAATTTTCCATCTGTAGTCTTCTTCTCCTCTCCAAAAATAAATACTGTATCCACTTTTTCTAGCAAAATTATATGTCAGTCTAATTCCCCAAACAGTTACCAAAATAGACATCAAGACCATTCTTAGATTAAAATTAGAATGATAGGCAAAAAACCACACATATATAATTGGCGCTATGCTCCAAACTTTATCTACTTGACTATAGTTCCTAGAGATTTCTCCAACAAAAAAACATGAACCAGTTAGAATGAGATAAATAATTACAGAATCTTTGAAAACAGACATTTGAAATTCATTTAATTCAAATTCAAAAATATTTCCATAAAAAATTAAATAAACTAGAACAACTAAACTTAAAATTAGAATAATCACTTTTTTTATCATAGAAACAAATTACTAAAATATATTGCATAAAAAAAGCCGCAAAAAGCGGCTTGTAATTGTTTGTAATTTACTAATTATATACTAGTAAATAATTTACTCATTTTTTCATTTTCTTCTTCAGCCAGTTCTTTGTCAACCAAAATTCTTCCACTGTGTTCATCAGTAATGAATTTTTTTCTAGATGCAATATCTAATTGAACTTGAGGAGGTATTGTGAAAAAAGATCCTGCAGATGCACCTCTTTCAACAGCTACAACAGCTAATCCATTTCTAACACTAGCTCTTATTTTTTTATATGAAATCAGTAAAGATTCGTCAATTTTAGATTCATAATTAGATGATTTTTTTAAAAGATCACTTTCTTCTTTCTCAGTTTCTTTTAATATATCACCAAGCTCATTTTTTTTGTGCTTTAAATGCTCTTTTCTTTCATTAAGCTTGACATTATTTTCCTCAACTGATTGTTTTTTTAATTCGATCTGTGCTTGAAGTTCTTTAGCTTGCTTTGCGCAAAGTTCAATTTCCAGTTCTTGAAATTCGATTTCCTTACTTAATGATTCAAAAGCTCTATTATTTCTAACATTCTTTTGTTGTTCATTATATTTTTTAATCATCGTTTTAGCATGCTCAGTTGCAATATCTTTGGCTTTAATATCATCGTTAAATTGATTTAAATCGTCTTCAATTTTTGATATTCTTACCTCAAGTCCTGCTACTTCATCTTCCAAATCTTCAACTTCTAGAGGTAATTCACCTCTAACGCTTCTAATTTTGTCAATTCTTGAATCAATTAGTTGAAGATCATATAAAGCTCTTAACCTCTCTTCTACTGTAAATTCTGTTTTTTTTGCCATAATTAAAAATGATTAACTGGGTTAGTATTTGTTTTTGATATAATGCACGCAAACTTAGGAATTTTTTCGATAAAAAAATCTAAAATTAATTGTTTTGTAAAGTGTTCACTTTCATAGTGACCTATATCTGCTAATAATATCTTTTTCTCTGCTTTAAAATAATCATGATATTTTAAATCTGATGTTACATAACAATCTGCTTTTTTATTTATAGCTTCTTCAATGGCAAAACTTCCTGAGCCACCTAGTACCGCTATTTTTTTTATTTTTTTTCCAAGAAATGGCGAATGCTTAATATGTTTAATATTCATTTTGTTTTTTAAAAACTCAAAAAACTCTATTTCATTTAATTCTTTGGTTAATTCTCCAATCATCCCCATCCCGATATTTTTATCATCTTTTTTTAATAATATCGATGTGTTTTTTAGTGATAATCTTTTTGAAATTTTATAATTCACTCCTTTTGGATTATTATCTAAATTAGTATGTATAGCGTATATGTTAATATTGTTTTTAATGGCTTTTTTTACAATACGCTCTACATATGTATTTTCTGTTACTTGTTTTAATTCAGAAAATATAATTGGATGAAATGTTATTATTAAATCACATTTTTGTTTTATTGCCTCATCAATAACATCTTCTGTAGTATCAATTGTAATTAATGCTTTTTCTACTTTACTATTTGCACTTCCAACCAATAATCCTACGTTATCAAATGATTCTGCTTGATCTAAAGGAGACCATTTTTCAATAATATTTGTTATGTCTTTTAATTTCATAATAATATGTAAAGTTAAAAATTATTATATGATTGAATTAAATTATATTTTAGATGTCAATGAAAATGTTTAGATTTTTATTATTTCCCTTTGGAGTTTTGTATTTTCTAGTAACATATATTAGAAATAAATTCTATGATTTTAATATTTTTAAATCAACTTCTTTTAATGTTCCATTAATTGGAATTGGAAATCTAAGTTCTGGTGGAACTGGCAAAACTCCAATGGTAGAGTATTTAATCAGAAAATTTTCTGACAAGCATAATACAGTCTTAATAAGTAGAGGATATAAACGTTCAACTAATGGATACGTTAGGGCTTTTTCTAGTAGTAGTCCTGAATCTATTGGAGACGAACCCTTTCAAATTTTTAAAAAGTTTAATAAAATTAATGTGGTAGTCGATTCCAATAGAGTCAGAGGAGTATCAAAAATTTTATCTGAAGAGCCCAAGACAGATTTAATAGTTTTAGACGATTGTTTTCAGCACAGAAAAATTAATTTAAAACTTAATATTATTTTGACAACTTATCATTCCCCTTTTTATAATGATTTTATAATCCCAGTTGGTAATTTAAGAGAACAAAGGAACAGTTATAAAAGAGCTGATGTTATAATTGTAACTAAATGTCCAGAACTAATTAGTAATGACGATTTAGATCATTTCAGAAAAAAAATCCAACTCCACAATAATCAAAATATATTTTTTACAAAAATTAATTATGATAATAATTTAAAAGGTGATAGTAAAATTAATTTAGATTTAATACTAGATCCAATTATACTAGTTACTGGAATTGCCAATAGTGATCCAATTGTTGATTTTTTAAAAAACAGCAGAGTTGTTTTTGAACATATTTCATATTCAGATCATTTTAATTACTCACAAAATGATATAGATAAAATAGAAAAAAATAGCAACAAATTAATTATAACAACAGAAAAGGATTTTCAAAAAATACAATTATTAAAAAGAAAAAATAAGTGGGTTTATTTAGAAATTAAAATTGAATTTTTAGAAAACGAATCTATTTTTAATTCCTTGATAGATAAAGCTATCAATACTAGCTAATGTGTTTTTTAGCTTTATAAGATGACCTAACTAAAGGTCCACTTTCAACATGTCTAAATCCTAAATCTTTTGCAAATAATTCATATTTTTTGAATTGATCAGGATTAATAAACTCTTTTACTGGTAAATGTTTTTTAGAGGGTTGAAGATATTGTCCAAGTGTTACGATATCTACATTGTTTGTAGCTAAGTCATTTAAAGTTTCGAAAACCTCATTTTCTTTCTCACCTAAACCAAGCATTATTCCCGATTTTGTTCTTTTAATGCCATTATCTTTTAGGTACTTTAATACATTTAAACTTCGATCATATTTGGCTTGAATCCTGACCTCACGAGTTAACCTTCTGACTGTTTCCATGTTGTGAGAAACAACCTCAGGATTAACATTAACAATCTTATCAAGGTGTTTTTCAATTCCTTGAAAGTCTGGAATTAAAGTTTCAAGTGTTGTTCCTGGGCTAATTCTTCTAATGCTTTTTACTGTTTCAGTCCAAATAAGAGTACCCATATCTTTTAAATCGTCTCTATCTACAGACGTTAAAACAGCATGTTGGATATTCATTATCTTAATGGAGTTTGCAACTTTTTCAGGCTCTTCCCAATCAATAGTTTCTGGTCTTCCAGTTTTTACACCACAAAAACCACAAGAACGTGTGCAAATATTACCTAGAATCATAAATGTTGCTGTTCCTTCTCCCCAACACTCTCCCATATTAGGACAACTTCCAGAAGAACAAATAGTATTTAACTTGTATTTATCAACTAACGATCTTAGTTCAGTGTATTTCTTACCTGTTGGTAATTTTACACGAATCCATTTAGGTTTTTTGATAATTTTAGGTTCAATGACATCTGTTGAATCAGACATATATAATATGAATTTTAAAACTCAAATATACAAACTGTTGTTTAAAAAGCCTTATAAAATTGAAATATACCAAAGACTAAAAAATGTTAAAAATATCAACCCAATAACACTGAGTATATTAATAAATTTTGAAGGTCTGTGTTGCTCAGGAGTATGTTTACTATTTATTAATTTGTAATTTATAAACGCGTAAAAAGGAGCAGTTATAAATGATAGTATAGTTGCTATTTTAACTAACAAGCCCATTTCCGAAATAAAAAAAATAAAAATCAGTAATGTTCCAATAGCAAGTATTATTATCCATAAATTATAATTTTTAAATCCCTTAATTCCAAGAAGTTCTGAACTAATTTTCATTGCTCTTGGAGAAGCATCTAAACAAGTTATTGTTGTACTAAACATTGTTGTAAAGGCAGCAATAGCTATTATTAAAAACACACCTTCTCCAATTGATTCAGTGTAAAGATTAATTAATTGTTTGGCAAATTCCCCTCCATTATTCGAAAAAACTTCTTCACTTCCATACATTACAAATGCACCTAAACAAAGAAAGCTTAATCCTAAAATAATAGTTGTTATATATCCAATGTTGAAATCAAAAATTGCATTTTTAGAGCTAAAAGATTTTTCTTTTTTAGTTTTTTCAAGCGTCCAAATAGATTGCCATATAGAAACATCTAGAGGGGCCGGCATCCAACCCATAAATGCTGCTAAAAATGCTATTCCTAATTCTGTAGATGGAAATATCTGTTTCATTTCAAATGAATTTGTAGATCCAAAACCTGCAAAAAAAACTGCAAATATTGTGCTTATGGTCAACAGTATAATAACAAATTTCATCAGATTATCTAAGAACTTGTAACGACCTATTATTAAAATAAATAAACATAAAATTGTTATGATTATGGCCCACGTTGTAATATTTGATGAAATTCCAAAAAGTTCAATTGCTAATCCTGCTGTTACAATTGTTACTGCAGTTTGAATTGTAAACATTGTTACAATTGACAAAATAAAATATGTTACTAATACATTAGTATTCATTTTTTTATATCCATGTAGAAGTGTTTCACCAGTTGCCATCGCATATTTTGGTCCAAATAAAAAGAATGGATATTTAATTATGTTTGAAAGTATAAGAACCCATAATAAGCTAAATCCAAAATCTGCACCTGCACGTGTAGATTGAACCAAATGTGATACCCCGATTGCTGCACCAGCAAAAAGTAATCCTGGACCTAGTTTTTTTAACTTATTAATCATTTTCTGAAATTAATTGAAATAGAATCTTTTTTGCTCTTAATACTTTTACCTTAATGTTGTTTATTGGTTGATTTAGTTTAATTGAAATTTCTTTGTAACTAAGTTCGTTAAAGCATTTTAATTCTATAACCTCTTTATAATGTGGTTTTAATTTATTTATTTTAGATTTTAATGACTTTAATTTTTGTTCATTAATTAAGTTATCCTCTGGACTAGGCGAACTTTCTTTAATTTGAATATTTTCGTTTAACTGATTCAAATCAAAATTATTTTTGTTTTTTCTTAACTGATCAATATGTAGGTTTTTAGAAATTGTTATTAGCCAGGTTTTGAAAACAAATTTCTGATTGTATGTATTTATTTTTTCAAAAGCTTTAGCAAAACTTTCTATAGTTATATCCTCAGCATTAATTTCGTTATTAGTTCTTTTAAGTTGGAATTTATATACGTCATCCCAATAAAAGTTCAACAAAAAGCTGAAAGCATTTTGATTATTTTCTTTAGCTAAATTTATTTGGTTAAGAACTGTATTTTTATCAGACAAAAGATTATTTTATTTCAGGGTTTTTGCACTCTGCTTCTGTTGGAAGTTTTCCACAAATTCCACACGGTTCATTGTCTTTATTTAAAAACGGACTTGCACTTGCGCATGTTCCGGCAAATTTACCATCCTTTTTTACAATGATTTTAATCGCAATTCCTGCGAATGCCAATCCAACTAATAAAAATGTTATTATAAATAATTCAATCATTATTCAAATATATTAACTTCTTCTTCAAGCAAGATATTAAATTTTTTCAAAACACTTTTTTTGATCTTTTGAGAAAAATTATAAATTTCTTCACCAGTTGCCCCTCCCTTATTAATAATAACTAGAGCATGTTTTTTGTGTGTTCCAGTATTTCCTTCAATTTTTCCTTTAAAACCACACTCTTCAATTAACCAAGCCGCAGGTATTTTAAATTTATTTTCTGAAATTTTATAGTTAGGGATAGTATCGTATTCTTTAAATAATTTTTTAAATTTTAAACTTGAAATTATTGGATTTTTAAAAAAACTTCCACAATTTCCAATTTTCTTTGGATCAGGGAGTTTGCTAGTTCTAATTTCAATTACTAGTTTTGAAATATCCTGAATAGTTGGGTTTAGATTTCCTCTGTTTTGAAGTAAATCTTTTAATGGTTTATATTCAGAGTTTATAACATGGTTTGATTTTGACAGCTTAAAAGTAACTCTTGAAATTATATACTTATTTTTAAGTTTTTCTTTAAATATAGAACTTCGGTAAGTGAAATTACATTGTTTTTTGTTAAATATCTTTAATATTTTCTCCTTAACAGAAATAGCTCTACAACTGTGAAAAACATCTTTTAGTTCAACCCCATAGGCTCCAATATTTTGAATTGGTGCACTTCCAACATTTCCAGGTATTAAACTTAAGTTTTCAATACCTCCATAATTTTTAACCAAAGTCCACTTTACAAAATCATTCCAATTCTCTCCAGCCCCAACCGAAATGAAAACATAATCTTCATTTTCGTCTATGATTTCTATCCCTTTAATTTCAATTTTTAAAATAGGTTTGAGTATATTATTTTTAAATAAAATATTAGATCCGCCACCAAGTATAAATGGAGTATTTTGATTTTTTTTTATGAAATTGAAAATTTCATCTTCGTTTTGAGCCTTATTAAAATTGTTAGCTAATACATCTATTCCAAAAGTGTTGTATTCTTTTAGTGAAGAGATTTGAGTTTTCAATTTTGTAGATTAATTGGTAGTTGTTAATTTATTTAAATTCAGACTTTTCAACTTTCTCATCTTCTTCTTCAGATTCTGGCAATACTTCTCCTTTAATTCTAAGAATTACATTTGCAGTTTTAGCATTAGATCTTACAGTAATTGCTTTTTGAAAAATTCCAGTTCTTTTAGTGTCGTAACTAACTTCAATTTCTCCAGATTGACCAGGTAATACAGGTTCTTCTGGTTTTTTTGGAATAGTGCAGCCACATGATGAGAAAATTCTTGTAAATACCAATGGACCATTACCAGTATTTTTAAATTTAAATATTCTGTTTCCATCTTCTCCATTTTCAATTATTCCATAATCAATTACAGTTTCCGTAAATTTTATTTCAGCTATATTTTCCTGACCATAAAGATTTGTTACTAAAAACAACAAACCAGTAAATAATAATATTTTCTTCATATTAATTAAGATTATTTTTTTTTTTTAAATATATTACAAAAATACAACTTACCTTTTAAAATACTTTTTAGTTAACTACTTTTGTTTTCGAATTATAAAATTATGTATGGAAATTTTTAAAAATTTTGATTCAAAAACTTTAGAGTCTAAATGGTATACATTTTGGATGGAAAACAATTATTTTAATTCTGTCCCAAATAATAAACCACCATATACTATTGTGATTCCACCACCAAACGTTACTGGTATTCTGCATATGGGTCATATGTTGAATAATACTATTCAAGATATTTTAATTAGAAAAGCTA
>JABJFE010000065.1 GCA_018662905.1 Flavobacteriaceae bacterium | reverse complement strand
GATGAAATTTCTAAAGTAACATTTTGAGGCATTTCAACAGAAAGAGTACTGCCATCTTCTGTGTTAATTAAAACTGTCACTATTTCTCCTTCCTTTAAAAACTGAGAAGAGTCAAGTATAACCTCTTGAACTGTTATTTGATTATAATCATCAGTATTCATAAAATGATAAGTTTCTGAATCCTTATATAAATATTGATATTTTTTGGTCTCTACTCTAACATCTTCGATTTTGTGACCAGCTGAAAAAGTATTATCAATTACTTTTCCATTGGTTACACTTTTTAATTTAGTTCTAACAAATGCAGGTCCTTTTCCGGGTTTAACATGTAAAAATTCAATGATTTTATATATATCATTATTATATTTTATGCATAAACCCTTTCTAATATCTGATGATGATGCCATAATTAATTTTTAAAATAACCTTTCATTATACCTCTTTGAGAATTTTTAATAAACTGAAGAATTTCATCTCTTTCTTTAGTAGCTTCCATTTCACCTTCCATAATAGCTACGGCTTGTGTATTGTTATATCTTTTTTGGTAAAGTGTTCTGTACATAGACTGTATTTCCATAATTACTTTACTTTCAAACCCTCTTCTTCTTAAACCAACTGAGTTTATCCCAACATATGAAAGTGGTTCTCTTGCTGCTTTTACAAAAGGTGGGACATCTTTTCTAACTAAAGAACCTCCTGCTACAAAAGCATGATTTCCAATAGAACAAAACTGATGAACAGCAACCATACCAGCAAGAATAACGTGAGAACCTACAGTAACATGACCTGCTAAAGTTGAATTATTTGAAAAAATACAATTATCTCCAATAAAACAATCATGAGCAACATGAGAGTAAGCCATTATCAAACAATTTTTACCAATTTTAGTTTTATTTCTGTCGCTAGTTCCTCTATTTATAGTAACACATTCTCTAAGAGTGGTATTATCACCTATTTCAACTGTTGTTTCTTCTCCTTTGAATTTTAAATCTTGAGGAACTGCCGAAATAACAGAACCAGGGAAGATTGAAACATTTTTTCCAATTCGAGCGCCGCTCATAATTGTTACATTAGATCCTATCCAAGTACCATCACCAATAACAACATTTTTATCAATTGAACTAAACGGTTCAACAACAACGTTTTTAGCAATTTTAGCTCCGGGATGTATATGTGAAAGTGGTTGGTACATTAAGATTTTGTTTTTCTAATTATTTTTGCTAATAATTCGGCCTCACTAGTTAATTTACCATCAACAAATGCTTGACCTTTCATATGAACTATCCCTCTTCTTAGAGGAGATAATAGTTCTAATTTAAAAATCAAAGTATCACCAGGGACAACTGGGTATTTAAATTTCGCATTGTCTATTTTAGCAAAAAAAGTTAAAAAATTTTCTGGATCTGGAACAGTATTTAAAATTAAAACACCACCTGCCTGAGCCATTGCTTCAATTTGCAATACACCAGGGAAAATTGGTTGTTCAGGAAAATGTCCCTGAAAAAAATCTTCATTCATGGTAACATTTTTTAAACCAATAATGTGAGAATCTGAAATTTCAAGAATTTTATCCATAAACAAAAATGGAGGTCTGTGAGGAAGAACTTTCATAATTTGATTAACATCCATCACTGGAGGCTTAGTCAAATCAACTTGTGGAGCTATATTTCTCTTCTCATTTTTAATAATAGAAGATAATTTTTTTCCAAACATTGTATTAACGTAATGTCCTGGTTTATTAGCAATTACTTTTCCTTTAATTCTAGTACCAATTAAAGCTAAATCACCTATAACATCAAGTAGTTTATGTCTGGCGGCTTCATTTGGATAATGTAAAGTCAAATTATCAAGTATTCCATTAGACTTTACAGAAATTTTATCTTTGTTAAATGCTTTTTTTAACTTCTCCATAGTCTGTTCAGATAATTCTTTATCAACATAGACTATAGCGTTATTTAAATCTCCACCTTTAATCAGGCCATTTTCCAGTAGCATTTCTATTTCATGTAAGAAGCTAAATGTTCTAGCTTCTGCAAATTCATCTTTAAATTGTGATAATTTTTTCATTGTAGCATTTTGAGTGCCTAAAATCTTTGTGCCAAAATCAACCATTGTGGTGACCTCATAATATTTAGATGGAATAATTGTTATATCACTACCACTTTCTTCATCATAATATGAAATTACATCCTTAACTATGTATTCGTTTCTTTCTTTGATTTGTTCTTTAATTCCTGCTTTAATTATAGCCTCAACAAAATATTTAGATGATCCATCCATAATTGGAGGCTCTGAAGAATCAATTTCAATCAATACATTATCAACTTCCATTCCAACAAGAGCTGCTAATACATGTTCTGATGTTTGAATATTCACACCATCTTTTTCAAGAGTTGTCCCTCTTTTAGTACTAACGACATAATTTACATCAGCTTCAATAATTGGTTTGCCAGGAAGATCTGTTCTACAAAAAGCATAACCAAAATCTTCTGCTGCAGGTTTAAAAGTTAAATTAACTTCATTACCTGAGTGAATACCAACACCTTTAAGTGAAACAGACTTAGAAATTGTACGTTGTTTACTCATTTTATTTTTTTTTAAAAAGATCATTTAATTTGTTCATGATTTTTGGTAAATTTTTAAAATGAACATATGATTTGTTATAATCAATATAATTGATAGCTGGCATTCCCATTACTGTGGTGTCAGACGGAATACTTCTCATAACACCAGACTGAGCCTGAACCATAACTCTATCTCCAATTTTTATATGACCTGAAATACCCGCTTGGCCACCAATCATACAATTTTTTCCAATAGATGATGATCCAGCAATTCCAACACAAGCTGCTATTACTGTATTTTCACCAATTTCAACATTATGTGCTACTTGAACTAAGTTATCTATTTTTACACCATTTTTTATTACTGTAGAACCTAAAGTAGCTTTGTCAATTGTGCAATTAGCTCCAATTTCAACATTATCTTCAATAATTACGTTCCCATTGTGAACAACCTTTAATTGATTGCCATTTTTATCAAGATTAAATCCAAATCCATCAGATCCTATAACAGTACCTGAGTGAATTATACAATTATTTCCTATAACAGAATTATTATATATTCTTACTCCTGGATAAATAATAGTATTTTTTCCAATACTTACATTTTCGCCTAAAAAAACTTGAGAATAAATCTTGGAACCGTCTCCAACAACCGAATCTTTTTCACAAACAGAAAAGGTTCCTATGTAAACATTTTTTCCAATCAAAACGCTTAAGTCAATAGAAGATGACTTGTCTATACCTGTTCTACTTAAACTTTGATTTCCAAATAAATCTAATAATTTAGAAAATGCTTCATTTGGATCATTGACTCTTATTAAAGTCTTAGTTAATGGTTGATCCAAAACAAGGTCGTTTTTAACAATAATTACTGAAGATTCAGATGAACTTAAAAACTTATTATATTTAGAATTTCCTAAGAAGGATATTGAACCTTCTTTTCCGTTTTCAATCTTAGCTAGACTGTTAATTAAAACCTGATCATTCCCTTCTACATCTCCGCTAACGATTTCAGCTACTTGATATGCTTTTAACTTCATCGTCGCAAAAGTATGAAAAATCAATTAAATTTGGTTTAATATGATTAAAACAATAAATAAGTATCTTATTTTTGATTATTAAAACAAAAGTATTTTGGAATTAAGTTATGGTTTAAAGGATATTAAAGAAGCGAGTGATTTTATTTTAAAAAATATAAAAAACAAAATATTATTAATCTGTGGAGAAGTTGGTTCTGGAAAAACAACTTTAGTTAAACAAATATGTGAAAAATTAGAAGTCACGGACAACGTTAGCAGCCCTACTTATACCTTGATAAATGAATACAATTCCCATAATGGACTTGTAATTCATATGGATTTATATAGAATTGAAAATAAAGAAGATGTTAACGGCTTAGGACTCTTTGAATATTTTGATAAACATTTTGTAATAATTGAATGGCCAGAAATAATTATAAATGATCTGGATTGTAATCACTCTATTCTAAAAATAGAATACTTAAATAAAGATAAACGTAAAATAAATTTGACAAATATTACAATATGAGTTTTTTAAAACGACTATACTTTTTTTTATTCGGCCTTAGTATCGGGATTATTATTTTAATTTTTATTATGAATAAAAAAGACACAAGATTCAATTATTCACCAAACAAAAGAGTTTTAAATGATATTTATAAAAAAAATTGGGTTTTTAAAAATGATAAAAATTCTATTTCAAAGGAAATGTTTTTTTCAGATTTTGATGTTAATTTTTCTAAAAGTAACACTAAAATAGATTCATGTAAAGTATATTACATTGAAAGTGAAACCAAATCATTTAATGTAAAAAACTGTGAGAAAAGTGCGTTTTTTATTTTAAACAAATAATTATTATTAAAATTTAAGGTAAGTTTTTTTAAACATTTTAAAGTTTAAGACCTTAGTAATAAATATACTTTTAAAACTATACGTTGTATTTCGGATCCCATGAAACGACTTCACTTAAATCCATTGCACGAATTCCCATATCAACAGCAAAGGATACATCAGCTCCACTATTTATATTTGATTTAGGATTCGTGTTGTTGATTATTGATTCTCTAAAATCCTCTAAAGCTTGTCGTGTTGGTTCTTTATGTTCAAAGTCAATTGAATTTCCTTTACCCTCTGTCCAACTTTCTGTTGCCCCGGTTACACCATCAACATCTCCCATCACTTTATCGTATTTACCCTCAGGGTATATCCATGCTTTATTAGTATTAATAATAATTGTTGCTTTATCACCCATAACTTTAATTTGATAATCATCTTTTGCATTTGAAGTAAGACAAGTAAAGCTAGCCTTAACTCCATTAGGATAAGTATAAATTAAATGTGTATTGTCATAGGTTTCACGACCATCTTTCCAGTAATCAATCCCACCAAAACCTGTAACTTTTATTGGATTAGCTTTTAACAACCAATTACAAAAATCAATTTGATGAGAACTTAATTCTGCAGTAAGTCCGTAAGAATATTCTCGATACATCCTCCAATTAATTTGACGTTCAAATTTAGGATTTGGAACTGGTCTTCTCCAATTTCCATTTCTGTTCCATTGGGATTCAATAGCTATCACTTGACCAATCTCACCTGCTTGAATAATGTCAACTATATGAGAGTACAATCTTGAGCTGTGGTACTGATGACCAGTTTGAAAAATTTTGTTGTAACCGTTTTTAACTTTTTTAATTAAACCTAGCGTATCCTTGTAACCTTTAACCATTGTTTTTTCACAATAAACATGCACTGATGCATCTATTGCGTCACTAGCTATAGAGGCATGAGTGTTTAAGGGGGTACTTATTATAATAGCATCTAAGTCTTGGTTTAAAAGCATTTTCTTATAATTAGAATATAGTTTTGCTTTAGGAGCTAAAAGAGAACTAGCGTTCAGTCGAAATGGAAGAGTATCGCATATTGCTATCAAATTCATTCCTTTAATTTTATTGATAATACTTATTAAACCCTGACCACGAGACCCAGTTCCAATAACTCCAATGTTTAACTTATCAGATGGTGTGTTTTTAAAAACAGAAAACAACTCTGTGTTTGGAACAAATAGTGGAATACTTGTACTTAATATGCCTTTCTTAATAAATGATCTTCTAGATTTCATATTAAACAAATTATTATAATAAAGATCTTCTTTTTCTCTCTTTTATTATTAACTGTAGTTCTCTTCCAGTCTGACCTTGGACAGAGGTATTTTCTTCAGCTCTTCTAATTAGATAAGGCATAAGGTTTTTTACAGAACCAAATGGTAATATTTTAAAAGTATTATAATTATTTGAAGCTAAGTTAAAGGAAATATTATCACTCATTCCGTAAAGTTGACCAAACCAAATGTTATTATCATTAGTGTTTAGTTTATATGTTTTCATCATTTCCATAACTTTAAGAATGGAATCTTCATTGTGTGATGCACAAACAAATGAAATTCTTTTTAAATTCTTAAAAACAAAATCTAAACCAGAGTTAAAATTATTATCAGTGTCTTGTTTAGATTCACAAATTGGCGATTCTATATTCATTGAACTAGCTAGATTTCTTTCTTTTTCCATATAAGCTCCTCTAACAAGTTTTAAACCAAATATCACATCATTGTTTGATTTATTAGAAATCATTTCATCAAGGTAGACTAATCGATCTTTTCTGTACATCTGGACAGTATTATAAACAATTGGAGTATCAACATTATACTTACGCATCATTTTAATTGCCAAATCATCAATTGCGTTCTGAACTTCAACTTCCTCAGCATCAATTAAGATTTTTATATTTTCTTTAAAAGCTTTAGAGCATACCAAATCAAATCTATTAATAACTTTATCCCACAAAGCTTTTTCAGAATCATTTAATTTTTCATGTTTCGATACTTTTTTAAATAAATCAGTACGACCTAAACAAGTGGGTTTAAATACAGCAAAAGGAATTTCTTTTTTATTTTTAACAAACTCTATTATTGATATTTTTTTTCTTAAACAGTCGTCAAATTCTTTTTCAGAATCAAAACCCTCAGTAGAAAAATCTAACACTGAATGAACATTTTTATTAAACATTTTATTAATTACCGGAACACAATCTTCTTCACTAACACCTCCACAAAAGTGATCAAAAACAGATAATTTAATGATTGGAGTTACAGGAAAATGAAATTTTAAGGCAAACTTTGTTAGTGAAGTTGTCAACTTAACAAAGGTACTATTGCCAATAATTTTAAATAGAACATAAGCTCTTTTAAGTTCAAAATCAGTTTTCAAAGAAAAAGCCTCTTTGGTATCAGAAAATATATTATTCAAATCATTTAAATTTAAAACTAATTTACATAGTTTTTTTAAAAAAAAAATATGTTATTTTGTATTGTACAAATTTACATGAATAAAGAAATTACATCTGGAAGTTATTCGATTTTGTTTAAACAAAATGGATTTGATCGTTTAACAAATTATTTAAATAGTAAAAATTATTCTAAAATTTTTATTCACATTGACAATAACACAAAGAAATTTTGCCTTGATGTATTTCTAGCTAAAATTACTCTTGAAAAATACGATTTAATCGAATCATGTGACGGAGAAGAAAACAAAAACATTAACTCATGTTTAAAACTTTGGGAAATCATTTCTAACAATGGAGGAGACAGAAATAGTTTGATTATAAATCTTGGTGGTGGTGTAGTGACTGATATGGGAGGATTTATAGCAAGCACCTATAAAAGAGGAATAGATTACATAAATGTACCCACTACCCTGCTGTCTATGGTTGACGCCTCAATTGGTGGAAAAACTGGAATTGATTTTGGGATTCTTAAAAATCAAATTGGCACTTTTCATGATCCTCAAATGGTTATTATTGAGTCTGATTTTTTGAAAACTTTAAAAACAAATCAAATTTCAAGCGGATATGCTGAAATTTTTAAACACTCTTTAATCTACGATTTAAAAACTTTTAATCAATTAATCAAAAATGATAAAATCAATTATGATTTAAACATTATATACGATTCCATTAATATTAAAAACAGTATTGTATTAATTGACAAAAAAGAAAAGAAAGAAAGAAAATCCTTAAATTACGGACATACTCTAGGTCATGCTATTGAATCTTATTTTTTAAATACTGAAAAAAAACTCTTGCATGGTGAAGCTATCGCTATAGGTATAATTCTTGCTAGTTTTATTTCAAATAAATTGTTTAAATTTTCAATTAGTCATGTTAATTCAATTAAAAAACATGTTGATTCAATTTACAAGAAAATTGAAATAAACGAAAATCAAATTGAAAGTATAATTGATCTTTTAATACATGATAAAAAAAATAGTCATGGAAAAATAAATTTTGTTTTACTAGAGGATGTTGCAAAACCTATCTATGACGTTCAAGTAAATAAAAGCTTAATTAAAGAATCTTTCAAATATTATTTAAGCTGAGTTTCTACTCGCATTAATATTTCCAAATAATG
>JABJFE010000080.1 GCA_018662905.1 Flavobacteriaceae bacterium | reverse complement strand
GCTTTGGCATTATGTTTTTTATAACTTTTTGGCCCGCAATTATTTTAATAATAATTGGAATAATAAAAAAGGTTCTAAATAAGTAACCTTTATTTAATAAGTCCTTGCATTTTTTGACCAATTTCCATTCCCCACTCCATTGATACTTTCATGGATTCTTGTGCAATTATAGGAGCTTTTTCAGAAATCTTTTTTCCAATTGGAGATCCAAACATTAAAATAGCTTCTTTTAAATCAGTTTCACTAAAGTGATTTTTATAGACAGGAACCATTTTTTCAATTAAACTAGCTACCATTTCAGTTTTAAGTTCATTGAATTTTTCGTCGTCTACAGAAACACCAAACATATCAGCCATTTGGTTAAATGTTGAATCGAATGTCTGTATATTTCCTTGAGCATTTAAAAAATCAGTTAAAAGATTTTTATAATTATCATCTTGAGAAAATCCTAAATTAATAGAAAATAAAAAGATTAGGGTAAAAATTGATTTTTTCATGTTATAGTTTTTTTTCTAATATAAAACATTTTAATTAGAATGTTTTATAAAAATTAAACTTCTCTATCTATTAAGTCTGTGACTACGTAATATCTAGGATCATCAATTGATTCTTCAATACTGTCAGAGATAGATGGATTTGCTTTTAAAAGCAATACCTTACACTCAGGACTTAAATGAGTAAGTGTAACTTTCTTCTTTACACTTGTATATTTCTGAATTATATTTTCAATTGACTCAATTCCAGAGTGATCACTTACTCTAGATTCTATAAAGTCAATTTCAATATTTTTTGGATCATTTTGAATATCAAATTTAGAATTGAAATTCTGAATAGAACCAAAAAATAATGGACCCCAAATTTCATAAACTTTAGTTCCATCATCCTTTATACGTTTTCTAGCTCTAATCATAGTAGCATTTTCCCAAGCAAATACTAAAGCTGAAATTATAACTCCAACAATTACTGCTATTGCTAAATCTTGCCAAACCGTTATAGCAGAAACTGTAATTAAAACAAAAGCATCTGATTTTGGAATCTTATGTAGGATTCTAAAGCTACTCCAAGCAAAAGTACCGATAACTACCATGAACATAACTCCTACCAATGCTGCAATTGGAATCTGTTCTATAATGTTTGAGCCAAAAAGAATAAAACATAATAAAGATATTGAAGCTACAATTCCTGACAAACGTCCTCTTCCTCCAGAATTTACATTTATTATTGATTGACCTATCATTGCACAGCCTCCCATTCCTCCAAATAAACCATTTAAGAAATTTGCTCCTCCTTGAGCTAAACATTCTCTATTTCCACTACCACGGGTTTGGGTAATCTCATCAACTAGGTTAAGAGTCATTAATGATTCTATTAAACCTACAGCTGCTAGTAATACTGCAGTAGAAATTATCAAATCCCAGTATCCATCTATTGTATAAAACAATTCAAAAATTTGACCTTGAAAAACAGGTAAACTTCCTTTTAATCCTTCTCCACCTCCGTCAGATATAAATGACCCTACAGTGGAAACATCTATATTACCCAAAACTGTAATTAATGCTACACTAACAATAGCAACTAAAGCAGCAGGAACTTTAGTAGTTATTTTTGGTAGATAATACATAATAAGCATAGTAGTTCCAATTAACGCAAGCATAGTGTAAAGTTCTGCTCCACTAATCCATTGTGCACCATTTATTGTGCTTTTCTGAAACAATCCTAATTGAGATAAGAATATTACGATTGCAAGTCCATTTACAAAACCCATCATTACTGAATGAGGAATTAATCTTACAAATTTTCCTAATTTAAAAACACCAGCTAAAACTTGAATCAACCCAACTATTAATAAAGTAATAAACAACCAATGGAGACCTAGATTATCAACAGGATTTAATAGAGACTCCCCTACTTCATTTCCTTTTTGAATCATATGTATCATAACAACTGCCATAGCACCTGTAGCTCCTGAAATCATTCCAGGTCTACCTCCAAATAAAGCTGTTATTATACCCATTATAAAAGCACCGTAAAGACCAACTAAAGGATCTATACCCGCAATAAAAGCAAAAGCTACGGCTTCTGGAACCAGTGCAAGTGCTACAGTAAGGCCAGAAAGGATATCGTTTTTAGGATTTTGACTAAAGTTTTTTAGTATTTTTTTCAAAAGAAAATATTTAAAATTTTAAAGCCGCAAAACTAATATTTATCACTTATATACGTTGTTAATTATAAAAAATTTCAAATGTTTTATCTTATTCTAAAGTTGTTATATGAATTACTGACTATTTATCAACAATAAGTCATAAATGTTGTCATATTAGTTATTATATTTAAACATGAATCAATTAGAAATAGAAAAAAAATTAAGACTATTAAAAAATAACTGGAAACTGATTAATAATAAAATTCAAATTAATTTAAAATTTTCAAATTTTAATAAAGCTTTTGATTTTATGATAGAAATTGCCAAGGAATGTGATCGGTTAAATCATCATCCTCTTTGGACTAATGAATACAACAGGTTAGAAGTAATTCTTTTTACTCACGATAAAGGATCAATTACCGAACTAGATTTTAAACTAGCTGAAATAATTGACAAAAAATTAATTAATTTAAAATGAAGAAAAAACTAATAATAGCAATTATAGTTATTCTCGTTATCTATCTATGGGCTGAATTAGGTGTTGGAATATTTTTTCAGGATTCTTGGGGCGGAGATTGACTAAACATTACTCGGTTTTATCAAAAAACATATTAAGATTCAAATCTCTTGAAATTAAATAAACCTTGTCGCCTTTTTCTTTACGTTTTCTAAGATTATTTAATTTAATTTTTTCAGGCTCAGTCAATTTTTTCTCTAACAATGCTAATTCTTCAGGGTTTCTAGGAAAATATAATTCATCGAATTTTTTGTATCCAATAAAAGGAAATGATGGTTGATTTACTTCAAACTTATCTCCATAACTTATTTTATTATTTTGAATTGACTTTAAAACTTCATCAGAATTTGAATATTTGTCCATATCAAGTCTTAAGCAAACCTTACTTTGTTGATCGATAAACCATATGCAG
>JABJFE010000016.1 GCA_018662905.1 Flavobacteriaceae bacterium | reverse complement strand
TTATCAAACTGAGGATATGAAAAAGCCTGAATACTCAGTATTTTTAGAAGACTACATTGATGTGGGTATTTTTGGAGAAGATAATGATGAAAAAGAAATAGAATTGTATCTAAAAAAGCTCAAGATCTCTTCAATTCATAATAAAATATCTATAATTGTTGACAAGGAACCTATTGAAGTAGGGATTGATCCTTACAATAAATTAATTGACACAAATTCTGAAGACAACAGAATGAAAATTGAAAAATAGACCTAAAAATGGAAAGAAGAAATTTTAATCAATTATTTGCACTTGGATCATTAGGACTGGCTTTTAGTTCTCCTATTACTAATAAAAAAATTTCTCTAGCTCAATGGTCTCTTCATAGAGCAATTAAAATAAATAAAGAATTATCTCCCAATGATTTTTCAATTAAAGCTCATGAAATGGGATTTAATGCAGTTGAATATGTTTCATCTCTTTACTGGAATGAATTAAAAAGTAGATCTATTAGGAATATTACCAAAGAACTTCTATCTAAATCTAAAGATAATAACATTAAGAATCTTTTAATAATGGTTGATGGCGAAGGAGATTTAGCAACCAAAAACAACTTGAAAAGAGAAAAAGCGATTGAAAATCATATTAAATGGATTGAAATGGCGCACGAACTAGGCTGTCATTCAATTAGAGTAAACTTAAACGGTGAAAAGCAAAAAGAAAGTTGGATAGAATATTCTTCAAAATCTCTATCAAAGTTGTGCTCAATTGCTAAAAAAGATAAAGTTAATATAATAGTTGAAAATCATGGTGGGTTAAGTTCAAATGCAAAGCTTTTAGCTAATGTAATGAAGGATGTTAATCTTGAAAACTGTGGGACTTTACCTGATTTTGGTAATTTTTGTATTGAAAAAAAGGATCCAAAAAATTACTTTAGTAAATGTATTAATGAATATGATAAATATCTTGGAATGGAAGAGCTTATGCCCTACGCAAAAGCTGTAAGTGCAAAATCTTTTGATTTTAAAAAAAACGGTGAAGAATCCACAATAGATTTTAAACGAATAATTGACATAGTTAGTAGTTTTGGATATGAAGGATATTATGGAATAGAATACGAAGGATTAAACATTTCAGAAGAAAAGGGTATTCTACAAACTAAAAAGTTATTAGAAAGACATCTTTAATTTACGGATTTCTATTTTGGTATATACCAAGAATTTTCATCTAAATCTATAAATCCCCCCGTTTTTAAGACTACGTTATCAATAATAGATAATCCCTTTTTTGACATATTTTTAAAATTATCTAAACCATTATTTTCAAAGTTTTGACGTGTTCTGTGAATATTGTACTTATTTGAAAGTGGTTTATTAAAGATATTTTCAATTTTAGTTTTTCCATGTATAAATCCAAGTAAACCTCCCCACGTAGAGGCGGGATTATCAGAATCCCAACCAGAAAGTGAAGCAATTTTTATAGTTTCTTTAAAATCACCTTTTCCATAAAAATAGCTTACTAAACTCGATGCAAAATTGATTCCAGATGCAAAACAACCATTACAATACAATTCTCTAGAGGTTATATCATAACCGTCCATTTGATTAACTTGGTATCTATTATATATAGAATCCCTAGTTTGCTCCCATTTAATACCTGATTCAAATTTTTTCTTAACATAGTCATACATTTTAAATGAATAAGAGTTTTTATCCAATACATCACTAGCGAGATCTGAAATTTTAATTAGCTCTTTGTCTATGGGATTACTTTGATTAATAGTAGAAGCTAAAGAATGAATTATAATATAAAACTCTGAAATTAATGCAGCATCTCCCCTACTAGTTGTTCTAACTGGAAGATTAGACATCTTTAGAGCATATTTATAGTTTGTTGGAGATAACAGTCCGAAAATTTCTGTAGTGAGCTGAGCATCTATCATATCAAAATGCTCATTAAACTTGGGGTTGCTAGTTTCGGGTGGCAGAAATCCTTGATTCATTAAATCAAAAGCCTTTTGATTAGAAACCCATAGAAAATTTTCTTCTTCAATTTTCATATGTTTAAGCCAACCATCTCTAATGTCTTTAGGACTCAACACAGTTTCATTACTTTGAAACAACAACTCTTGATACATGTATTCAATATCAGTATCATCATCCGATCCCCAAATTTCATTTTTATTTCTCAAAACAAAATCTATAGTTTCATATTTATTATTTGGTGACCAAATATTTGGCTCATCTTTTTTACTCCAGTTTTCTCTAGTATAAAAATTTCCAGTTTTGATTTCACCAATATTTCCAATCTTATCCATTTCGGTAATCAAACCAGTCCAATTAGCAATTGATTGTCCTAGCCAAAAGCCTTCTAGCTTATTTGAGTATTCTTCTTTATCAATTTCAAAAAAATCTGTTCTATTAATTTTAAAGTCAACGCATGACATGAGAAAAATTGAAAAGAAAAATGAAAAAACGAAATTATTTTTTGACATGTAATTAATAGATGAGTTTTATTATCTTGGTTGAATGAAAAGTAAAATTATAATATTATTATTGATATTTCCCCTTAATTTTTTAATTGGTCAAAACTCTCAAGGAAATGTCACCAATTCAATAGCACTACTACAAAATATAATTAATGAAGTTAATATTGAGAAAATCGAAAGTTCAGGTGAAATTGACGGTTCTTATTATTTTTTTAAAACACCAAGTGATGCTAACATTAAACTGTATAATTCTGAAAGAGCTCTTAGGATTAAAGTAAATTATAATATTAGAAAAGATAATTTTGAATTTAAAAGTGGTGAAGATTTTTATACATTATCTACTGACAAAGCTGAGTCAATCGTTTTTGCCAATCACAGGTTTGTTGTTTTTAATTCTAAATTCTATGAATCAATTACCAAAAATGATAAGTTTTCAATTTTAAAATCCCATTTTGTTGAAGCAATTCAACCAAAATATCAGCCTGGAATTGAAGATAAGCCTAATTTAAGGTACAGAAAAGCGAACATGCTCAACATATTAATTAATAACAAAATCAGTCAGATAAAATCTAATAAAAAAGCTATAATAACATTATTTAGTAAATCAGTTCAGAAAAAAGTTAAATCATTTATGAAGTCGAATAAAATTAATATACGGGATTCAAAAGATCTAAAAGTATTATTTGATAAATTTAAAGATGAAATTATTTTAAATTAATCTCAGTTAAAATTATTAAATAATGAAGTACATATTTATTTTAATTCTATTAATTCAAATTCAAACAATAAGTTCTCAACAAATTTTAGAAGATCATCCTCTTTCAAAAACTATTGAGGAAACGTCGGGATTAGAAATTATTGACAATATGTTGATTACCCATAATGACTCAGGAGGTGAGCCAGCGTTATATTATTTAGACAAAAAAGGAAAAATAGTTGATACTCGAAAAATTAAGGGTGTTAAAAACAATGATTGGGAAGATGTTACAAGAGATGATAAGTTTATTTATGTTGCCAATATGGGTAACAATTTTGACACTAGAAAAAATTTATCAATAATTAAAATACCAATTAAAAAGTCTTTAAATGAAACAGTTGAAGTAATAAACTTTTTATATCCAGAACAGAAAAAGTTTAATA
>JABJFE010000073.1 GCA_018662905.1 Flavobacteriaceae bacterium | reverse complement strand
CTTAGTGTATTCTTCAATTTCACCTCCGATTAGATTTTTAATTCCTGCAAATAAATCTCTGGCTACATTTCTTGCTCTAACCGTAGAACCTCTAGCAATTCCTAGTGCTTCTATTATTTCTTTATTTGGTATTGTTTCAGTGGTAGTAATTATCATAAATTAATTTTATTTAAAGTTAATCAATTTTTAAATTAGTCACCATGCAATAGGTTTAATATTGTTTTCAGTCAAAAATGATTTGCATTTACTAAAATGTTTATTTCCAAACCAGTATCCTCTGTTTGCACTAAGTGGAGACGGATGACCTGTTTTTAAAATCAAATGAATATTTTCATTTATTAATTTTTCTTTCTTTTTAGCATAACCTCCCCATAACATAAACACAATATTTGTTTTGTGCTCAGATATAAGTTTTATTAGATTGTCAGTAAATATTTCCCAGCCAATTTTTGAATGACTTCCAGGTTTACCTTTTTCAACTGAAAGAACTGAATTAAGTAATAAAACCCCTTGACTAGCCCAATCTGTAAGATCATTATTTGTTCTTATAGTTGTATTTAAATCATTTTTTATTTCAATAAAAATATTTTTTAAAGAAGGTGGCGCTTTTTCATTTGAATTTACTGAAAACGACAATCCATTTGCTTGATTGATACCATGGTAAGGATCTTGTCCTAATATTACAACTTTTAGATTTTCAAACGAACAATGATTTAAAGCCGAGAAAATCTTACTCTTTTCTGGAAAACATGTTTTGTTATTGTAGTTAATTTCAGTTGTTTTTAGTAGTGAAATGAAATAATCTTTTTTTAATTCTTTTTCTAAAATTTTATTCCAAGATTTATTGATATTTGTCTTCAATTAAATTCATTATTTTTACATTTTTAATATACAATTACTTTGGCAATTCCCAAGAAAACTTTAGAAGACTTAGAATTTGATATTGTTCTAGATAACATACTTTCTTATTGTGTTACTACTCATGGAAAAGAAAAATTAAAATCATTATTTCCCTCTTCGAATTTTGATCAAATTAATTTTTCATTAAACTTAGTTTCTGAGTATTTATCCTCTTTGGAAAATGACAATAATTTTCCAAATCATTTTTTTGAGTCGATTTCTAAGGAAATTAAAATAATACAAATAGATAATAGTCAATTGGATATTGACTCATTTAGAAAGATTAAAACAGTAGTGGAACTCACTATACTTCATATTAAATTTCTTAAAAAATTTAAAAATTATTATGTTAATATATACGAGCTAACCAAAGATTTAAATATTGTAAAAGAAATAGTTATAGAAATAAATTCAATTATTGATAAATATGGTTTTATTAAAGATAATGCTACAAATGATTTATTAAATATTAGAACTAACATTAATTCAACTAAATCAAAAATTAGACAATCGTTTTCCAGTGCCTTAAATTCAAATAATTCACTTGGCTATCTTGATGAAATTAAAGAATCTTTAATTGATAACAGAAGAGTTTTAGCGGTTAAAGCAATGTACAGAAGAAAAGTTAAAGGACAAATGATGGGTAGTTCTAAGACAGGCATAATTGTTTATATAGAACCTCAGGAAACATTGATTCAAAGCAGAAAACTTCAAGATTTTTTATATGATGAAAATGAAGAAATTAAAAAAATACTCAAGAATTTAACATCCTTTTTACAACCTTATTGTGCCACTCTTACTAACTATCAAAATTATTTGACTGATATTGACGTTATATATGCTAAAGCTAAATACGCCAATGAAATTAATGGAATAAAACCCAATATTTCAAGTGAAAGAATAACCAGTATTAAAAATGCATATCATCCTCTCTTATATTCTTCAAATGTTAAATTAAATTTAAAGACCTATCCACAGTCAATTAGTCTGAATAATAATAAAAGAATAATTGTAGTTTCTGGACCAAATGCTGGTGGAAAAAGTATAACTCTTAAAACTATTGGATTACTACAATTAATGCTTCAGTCTGGAATATTGATTCCAGTTCATCACTCCAGTCAAATGTGTGTTTTCGATAATATAATATCTGATATTGGAGATAATCAATCAATTGAAAATCAGTTAAGCACTTACAGTTATAGACTTAAAAACATGAATAGTTTTTTAAAAAAATGTAATTCAAAAACTTTGTTTTTAATTGATGAGTTTGGAACAGGGTCTGATCCAGAACTTGGTGGTGCTCTAGCCGAAATATTTTTAGAAGTATTTTATGAAAGAAAGAGTTTTGGTGTTATAACAACACATTATTCAAATTTAAAACTACTAGCTAACGAATTGCCGCACATGTCTAATGCAAACATGCAATTCAATGATAAAACTCTTGAACCTACCTTTAATTTAGTTCTTGGTCAAGCGGGAAGTTCTTTTACTTTTGAAGTAGCACAAAAAAATGGAATTCCCTACAGTATAATAAATAGAGCAAAAAAAAAGATTGAAAGAGGGAAAGTTAGGTTTGATGCAACAATTGCAAAATTACAAAAACAAAGAGTTCAATTAGATAAAACAGCCAATTCACTAAAACAAGAAGAAGATAAGTTTAAGAAAGAAAATGAGAAACTTAACTTAACTAATGATAAAATTAAATCTAAGCTTGTCAACTACCAAGAACTTTTTGATTCTAACCAAAGAATGATTACCGTTGGTAATAAATTAAACGATATTTCTGAAAGATATTTTAATAATGGAAAGAAAAGAATACTTATTTCAGAAATATTGAACCTGGTTGACACATTAAATTCTAAAAGAAAAAAAACTAATTTCTCTAAAGTTAAATTAGAAAAAAAGAAAGTTAAAAAAACTAAAGAAGTTTTAGATAAAGAACTTCAATCGATTAGAAAAGAAAAGAAAAAAAATAAATTAAAACCTGTCAAAAAATTTATTAATGTTATTTTCAAGGTTGGTGATAAAGT
>JABJFE010000033.1 GCA_018662905.1 Flavobacteriaceae bacterium | reverse complement strand
ATACTTATTTTGAAATTCCATTATGGTATTCATAGTAATTAATAGAGTTTGATTTCTTTGATTGATAGCATCAATAAACCATTTTGCCGAATCTAGTTTTTGTTTGATAAATGTAACAGCTTGTTTTTGACTTTTAGAAATGTTTTTATTTTCCTGATAACCAGACAACATGTTTTTATATTCATTTGAAACATATAGTTCAGGCGCATTTCTAGAGTTCAAATTTAATGAGAGTTTATTTTCATTAATTTCAATTTTAAAATCGGGAATTATTGTTGAATTAATTTTTGTCGGTTCAGAAAATGCTGAACCAGGCTTAGGATTTAATTTTTCTATTTGTTTTATGGCATCTCTTAATTCATCTTCAGAAATACTAAGTTTTTGAATTATTTTTTGATAATGTTTTTTTATAAATAAGTCAAAATATTTTTTTAAAATTTGAATAGCATTATTAACAGAACTACTTTCTTTTTTTCTTTTTAATTGAAGAACTAAACATTCCTGTAAATCTCTTGCTCCAACACCAGGCGGGTCTAAAAGATGAATTTTGTTTAAGACTCTAGTTAAAGAATCTAAATCAGTATAAATTCCCATAGTAAAGGCTAGGTCATCGACAATATCTAGTAAGTCAGCTCTTATGTATCCTGATTGATCTACACTTCCAACTAGAAATTCAGCAATTTTACTATCATTTTCATTTAGCGAAAAAGTTGTCAATTGATTTTTTAAAAACTGATTGAAGCTTATTCCCGAAACAAATGGCAAAGATTTTTCTTCATCATCGTCGCTGTAATTATTAGTTTTTAATTTATAATCTGGAATGTCATCGTCACTTAAGTAGTCTTCTACGTTAAGTTCATTATCCTCATTTTTTGCTTCTTGTTCGTAATCTGGTTCATTATCAAAGTAGTCTTCTTCTTGCTCTTTTCCTGATTCTAGAGCCGGATTTTCTTCAATTTCTCTGGACAATCTATCTTCAAGCTCTTGAAGAGGAAGTTCAATCAACTTCATCAACTGAATTTGTTGAGGAGATAGTTTTTGAGAAAGTTTTAATTGTAAAAACTGCTTAAGCATTTGTTCTAATAAGTATTAAAAATACAAAAAAACTTAATGAAGATTTTAATATTAAAATTCAGCATTTTTTGGTGTTCTTGGGAAAGGAATTACATCTCTAATATTAGTCATTCCAGTAGCAAA
The DNA here is from genome assembly GCA_018662905.1 of Flavobacteriaceae bacterium. Taxonomy (GTDB): domain Bacteria; phylum Bacteroidota; class Bacteroidia; order Flavobacteriales; family Flavobacteriaceae; genus MAG-121220-bin8. The sequence goes on along the minus strand of JABJFE010000033.1, from coordinate 6,244 downwards.
TAAAATAAGTCTTTCCAGTCCTAATCCAAATCCACTATGTTTGACTGTACCGTATTTTCTTAGATCAAGGTACCACCACAGTTCTTTTTCGTCGATATTAAGTTCTGAAATTCTTTCTTTTAAAACATCTAATCTTTCTTCTCTTTGCGATCCTCCAACAATTTCACCTATTCCTGGAAATAATATATCCATAGCTCTAACTGTTTTTCCATCCTCATTCATTCTCATATAAAATGCTTTAATTTTAGCAGGATAATCATATATAATTACAGGTTTTTTGAAATGTTTTTCTACTAAAAAACGTTCGTGTTCACTTTGAAGATCTACACCCCACTCATTTACAGGGTATTTAAATTTTTTCTTTTTGTTGGGCTTAGAACTTCTAAGAATTTCAAAGGCTTCAGTATAGTTTATTCTTACAAAATCATTATTGACAACAAAATTTAATCTATCAATTAAGTTAAGTTCATTTCTGTCTTTTAAGGGTTTTGTTTTATCTTCATTTATTAATCTTTCGTTAAGAAAAATTAAATCCTCTTTACAATCATTAATAACATATTTTAAAACTTCCTTTATGAAGTTTTCTGCTACATCCATGTTATTATCTAGGTCACAAAAAGCCATTTCAGGTTCTACCATCCAAAATTCAGCTAAATGTCTAGAGGTATTAGAATTTTCTGCTCTAAAAGTAGGTCCAAATGTGTAAACATTACCTAGTCCCATAGCCATACTTTCAGCTTCAAGTTGACCTGATACAGTAAGGTTAGTTTCTTTTCCAAAAAAATCTTTAGAAAAATCAATTATATTTTCACTATCGAGTTCAGCATTATTAATATCAAGTGTTGTTACTTTAAACATTTCACCTGCACCTTCAGCATCACTTCCAGTAACAATGGGTGTGTTAACATATACAAATCCATTTTCTTTAAAATATTTATGAATTGCATATGATATACTTGACCTAATTCGAAATATTGAACTAAATGTATTGGTTCTAACTCTTAAGTGAGCATTTTCTCTCAAAAATTCTAAACTGTGTTTTTTAGGTTGTATAGGATAGTCTTCAGGGTTACATTTACCTAAAATTTCAATTTTTTCAACTTTAATTTCGATTTTCTGACCTTTACCTTGACTTTCGATTAAGACACCAGTAATTTTTATTGATGCTCCCGAATTAATATTGTTTAAAATTTCATGATCAGTGTTTTCGTAATCTACAACACATTGAATACTTTGAAATGTTGATCCATCGTTCAAAGAAATAAATCTATTAGCTCGAAAAGTTTTAACCCATCCTTTTACAGAAATTTTTTTTGAAATGGGAGTATTTAAAAATAAATCTTTAACTGTCATGTTTAATTTAGCTTTTGAAAATCTCTATCAAATATAAAGTTTTGAATTGGTTTTATTATTAAATTAATCTGAGTCTAATTTTATTTTAGGATCCTTCATGTCAATTTTATTTGAAATATTTTTTTCAAGGGAAATTAAAAGTGAAGGCAACAGAACCAAGTTAGCCAACATTGCAAAAAGTAAAGTAGTAGAAACTAACCCGCCCAGTGCAATTGTTCCACCATAACTAGAGGTCATGAAAACTGAAAACCCAAAAAATAAAACAACAGAAGTGTAAAACATACTAATCCCAGTTTCTCTTAGAGATGAAAAAACTGATTTTCTGATTTTCCAGTTATTTGCTATTAATTCTTGTCTATATTTTACTAGGAAATGAATAGTGTCATCAACTGAAATGCCAAAAGCTATACTAAAAACTAAAATTGTTGAAGGTTTTATAGGGATATTTAGAAATCCCATAACTCCGGCTGTGAAAAGTAAAGGAAGAATATTTGGAACTAGTGAAATTATCACCATTTTGTAAGATCTAAATAAATATGTAATCATTAATGAAATAAGTATAATGGCTAAAAAAAGAGAAATTAGTAAATTCTTAATAAGGAATTTTGTCCCTTTAAGATAGCCAAGTGTTTTTCCAGTGAGGGTTACGTCAAATCTGTCATTTGGAAAGTACAGTTCAATACCTTTAAGTAAACTAGCTTCAATACCTTCCATTCTCTCTGTATCAATTTCACCAATCATTGTTGTAATTCTAGCTATTTGTCCTGTTTCATTGATATAGCTATTTTTTTCTCCAAGCTTGAGATTAGAGTTTTTTAGATAGCCTGAAATAAAAGTATTTTCCTGTGATGATGGTATTTGAAAATAATTGGGATTTCCGTTGTAAAAAGACTGTTTTATATATTTTGAAAGATTAACTACAGAAATAGGGTTTGAAAGCTCAGGAATTTTTAAAATATGCTCATGAAAATCATTCATCCTTTTAAGATTTGCCAATCGAGTTATTCCATTTTTTCTTCTGCTATCTATCATTATTTCTAATGGTAAAACCCCTTTAAACTCCTTCTCAAAAAACTTAATGTCTTTAACAAATTCCGATTTTGAAGGCATATCTTCAATTAAGTTCCCTGAAATTTCAATTTTATTCATTCCAACAATACTCACACATAAACAAAGTATAGAAATAATAAATACTGGAATTCTTCTTTTTTTAACAGTGTTACCTAAAAAGTCAACAAATGAGTTTAACCAGTCATTATTCAAATGTTTTAAATGCTTTTTTTTAGGTAATGGTAAAAAGCTGTAAATAATAGGAATTAATAAAATAGATAATATAAAAATTACCATAATATTGATTGATGCAACTACTCCAAATTCTTTTAAAACCTGACTATCAGTTAAAATAAATGTTGCAAATCCACAAGCAGTTGTAATATTTGTCATTAATGTTGCATTTCCAATTTTAGAAATTACTCTTTGTAATGATCTAGCTTGATTTCCGTGTTTTTTTACTTCATGCTGGTATTTATTTATTAAAAAAATACAGTTTGGAACTCCAATGACAATTATTAAAGGCGGAATAAGCGCAGTTAGAACTGTTATTTCAAACTGTAATAATCCTAGCACTCCTAATGCCCACATTACTCCAGTAATCACAACACTTAAAGTGATTAGTGTTGCTCTATATGATCTAAAAAAGAAAAAGAAAATACAAATTGTAACACAGATAGCAATTATTACAAATTTACCTATCTCGTCCATAATGTTCTGAGCATTCATGGTTCTGATATAAGGCATACCAGAAATTCTAACATTTATATTACTCTGTTTTTCGAACTCTTCAATAGCAGGTACAAAAATATTATTTACAAAATCTATTCTCTCAATGTTGTTTATTACTTCCTTATTAAGATATATGGCCGTCTGTATCGTTTCACTTTTTTTATTAAATAGTATGTTTTCGTAGAAAGGAAAATCATTAAAAAGTAAACTTTTGAATTCATCTATTTTATTATTACTAGAAAATGATTCGTTTTTAACAGAATCAATTATAAATTCTTTTTTAAATTTATTTTTAGTAATAACAGGAAAATTCCCTACATGAAGAACATTATTAACCTCTTTTTTTGATTTAAAAGAATCGCTAAGTTTAATCCATGAGTTAAAATTTTTTTTATCAAATAATAAAGAATCGTTTACAGCTATTATTAAAAGATTTCCTTCCTCTCCAAATACATCAACGAAATTATCGTAAGCTACATTAAACGGATGGTCTTTAGGCATTAGGTTAGCCTCAGAATAGCTAAAACGAATATTTTTCCACTGGGTAGAAAGAAAAATAGTATTTACTAGTATAAGAACTAAAAAAAGAATTCTATTTCTTAAAATTAACCGAGCAAATTTTTCCCAACTTATGGAATTTTTTGATTTACTCATTGATTAAATTATTCAAAGGGATATAGTTTAAATAGAAAGAATTTCTTTTTCTTTTGACGAAAAAATTTCGTCTATTCTTGTGATGTAGTTATCTGTTAAAGTTTGAATTTCCTTTTCTGAAATAGCTTTTTGATCAGTAGAAATTTCAATTTTTTTTATTTCATTATTAGCATCTTTTCTTGAATTTCTAATACTAATTTTAGCATCTTCAATTTCAGATTTCGCTATTTTAACTAATTCTTTTCTTCTTTCTTCAGTTAATGGAGGAATGCTAATTATGATAGACTCTCCATTGTTCATTGGGTTGAATCCTAAATTTGCAATTTGAATAGCTTTCTCTATATCCTGTAATTTATCTTTTTCCCAGGGTTGTACAGAAAGTGTTTGAGCATCTGGAGTATTGATGTTTGCTACTTGAGATAATGGTGTAGTAGACCCATAATAATCTAGTTTAACGCTCGAAAGCATAGTTGGATTTGCTTTTCCAGCTCTTATGTTTAATAATTCTCTTTCAAGATGTTTTACAGCATTTGTCATTGATTCTTCACAGGCTTCAATAATAAATTCTAATTCTTCCACAATTAATTTTTTATAGAGGTTCCTATTTTATCACCATTAATTAATTTCAATAGATTACCAGCTTTGTTCATATTAAAAACTATAATTGGCAAGTTGTTTTCTTGACTTAAAGTAAATGCAGTTGAATCCATTATTTTTAGATTCTTATTGATTACATCTTGAAAAGAAATAGCATCAAATTTAATGGCATTTTTATTTTTTTCTGGATCAGAATCATAAACTCCATTAACACGAGTCCCTTTTAATATTACATCAGCACTTATTTCGATTGCTCTCAAAACTGCAGCAGAATCAGTTGTAAAAAAAGGATTACCTGTTCCCCCACCAAAAATCACAACCCTTTTTTTTTCTAAATGTCTTACGGCTTTTCTTTTAATATAAGGCTCAGCAACAGCTTCAATTTTTATAGCAGTTTGTAATCTTGTTTGAACATTTTCTTCTTCAAGTGCACTTTGTAGGGCCATACCGTTTATAACCGTAGCAAGCATACCCATGTAATCACCTTGAACACGATCTATTCCATTACTAGCTGCTGAAACACCTCTAAATATATTACCACCACCAATAACTACGGCAACTTCAAGTCCTAGTTCGGTAACAGTTTTGATTTCTTTTGCATATTGAGCGATTCTTTTAGGGTCAATCCCATAGCTTCTTTCACCTAATAATGCTTCTCCGCTAAGTTTGAGTAGTACTCTTTTATAAATCATTAATGTAAATATAGTTAATGATTACAATTAAATTAAAAAAAGAACAGTATTGAATTTTAAATTAATTAGGATAAACTAACTCTTTTAAAATTTGTCACAGTCAAATCATTGTCGACAGATTTAACGTAGTTAGCAACACTTTGTTTATTATCTTTTATGTAATCTTGATTTACTAAGGTATTATCTTTAAAAAATCTTTTTAATTTTCCTTTTGCAATATTGTCAAGCATAGCTTCTGGCTTACCTTCTTGTCTAAGTTGATCTTTTGCAATTTCAATTTCTTTTTCGATTGTTTTTTGATCAACGCCGTTTTCATCTAAAGCTATAGGATTCATTGCAGCTGCCTGCATAGCAACATTTTTTGAAGCTTCTTCAATTCCATCAACAGATTTAGAAAAACCTACAATCGTAGCAATTTTATTTCCTGCATGAATGTATTTCCCAACATATCCGGCAGAAATTTTTTCAAAGTTGCCTATTACTAATTTTTCTCCAATAACTCCAGTTTGTTGTATAAGTTTTTCATTTACTGTCATGGAATCAATTTCGCAATTTAAAAAATCATCCATTGTTTTATGCGATATAGCTAACTCTGCAAGTTCATTAGCTAAATCAATAAAAGTTTCGTTTTTTGCAACAAAATCAGTTTCACAGTTAAGCGAAATGATAACTCCAATTGTATTGTCTGAATTAACTTTAGCAATAGCTGCTCCTTCAGAAGATTCTCTGTCAGCTCTTTTGGCAGCTACCTTTTGTCCTTTCTTTCTTAAAATTTCTATAGCAGTTTCAGTATCACCATTGGCTTCAACTAAGGCATTTTTACAATCCATTATTCCAGCTCCCGAAATTTTTCTAAGATTATTTACGTCTGATGCAGTTATTTTTGTCATAATTATGATTCAGTTTTTTTAGAAACTCTCGTTCTTTTCTTTTTTTCTTTAGTTTCAGTTTCAGGTTTATCATTAGGTGTTTCTTCAGATTTAGCTGATCCTTCTTCTTTCTCTTTTTTAACTTCAGCAATTTCCTTTTCTTTCATTCTTTCAGACAATCCTTCTTTTATAGCGATTGAAACATGATTTAAAACAATATCAATTGATTTGGAAGCATCATCGTTTGATGGAATAGCGTAATCTACTTGTCTAGGGTCACAATTTGTATCGACCATT
>JABJFE010000095.1 GCA_018662905.1 Flavobacteriaceae bacterium | reverse complement strand
TATATTTGCTCTTGCAAAAAAAAAGCAATGGTACCTTAGCTCAGTTGGTAGAGCAAAGGACTGAAAATCCTTGTGTCCCTGGTTCGATTCCTGGAGGTACCACAAAAGTCTCTATTTATAGAGACTTTTTGCTTTTACGCTATTCTTAGGTAATTAAATTTCCTTCTTCATCCCACTGGGCTACATCGTTTCTTTTTGTTTGATCTACACACTTATCTAGCCACTCTTTATCGTAAGATAATCCATACTTATCCAAAACATCTTGAGGAACTCCATCCCAAACATTTGGAGTATTCCCTTTATATCCTAACTCTTTAATACCAACTTTTGAAGTGTAATAACCTGTCATGGTTAAATTTCTAAACAAAGAAAACCATTTGATATCCTCACTTTGCTCAGAATTAGACAATTCTGGATCTGGAAAAGCCATTAAATCTAGAATTGATTTTTGCTGATTTTCATCACAATCAATAAATACTTTCTGAAATTTTTTATTTGAATGTTGATTTAAGGCAACTAAACCCTCTTTTAAAGGCTTTTCATAACTTGGTATGTCTTTAGCCATGAACTCAATTAACTCGGGAACTTCTGCGTCATTAACAGATCCAAATTCATTAGGTGGAAGTATTAAATTACTAATTTCAGAAATTAATTTCATTTGATTATTAGTAAAACACTTTTTTGAAAAAAGTAATTTATCATACTCTTTTTCAGAGGGTGTTCTACCATAATTAAACTTTTTTAAAGAATTTGCTACTGTTTCACTATCAACTCCAGAAACGCAGCCCTGCAATAAAACTCCTACTCCAATAGAACCAAATACTAATGATTTTAAACTATCTCTTCTGTCCATACATTAAAAATTTTGTTTTTTAAACTGATCTACAATATAATCTGATGTTCTCCATGCTAAAGCCATAATTGTCCAGGTTGGGTTTTTATCTGCTTGAGAAACAAAAGGGCCGGCATCCACTACAAATACATTTGAAACATCATGTAATTGTTCAAATTCATTAACAACAGAGGTTTTTGGATCACTTCCCATCCTTGTTGTTCCAACTTCATGAATTATTTCTCCTGGCTTTGTTAGGCCATAATTTCTGTCCTTTCCTGGCTTATCGCCCAAAGCAATAGCACCCATGTTATGAATAATTTCTTCAAAAGTATCTTGCATATGTTTTGCCTGATTTACTTCATGATTGGACCACTTATAATTAAATCTTAAAACAGGTACTCCAAACTCATCAACTTTATCTGGATCTATTTCACAATAATTACTTTCCATAGCAATTGATTCTCCTCTACCATCCATTCCTAAAACAGTACCGTAATATTTTCTCATATCTGTTCTTAACATATCTCCATAGCCACCAACCTTAATTCCAAAAAACTTATTTAAATCGTTTACATTAAATCCAGAGCCATAGGACGGAGCTCCCATTCCTCCCCAAACCTCTATATGATATCCTCTTGGGAAATTCAAATTTTTATTATCTAACCACCATGGTGAATATACATGCATTCCACCAACTCCGTCTTCATTGTAAATTTTTCTATCAACAAGCTCAGGCAAGAAAGCCATTCTCCCTCCGCCTGTTGAATCATGTAAATATTTACCAACAACATCGCTACTATTTCCTAATCCGTTAGGATGTTGCTCACTTTTAGAGTTTAATAAAATTCTAGCACTACTACAAGCAGAAGCTGCTAATACAACTACTTTAGCTTTTAATTTATATTCAGTTCTATCTTCTTTATTAATAAATGAAACTCCGGTTGCTTTACCTTCTTCATTAGTTGTAACTGTTCTAACCATTGAATTAACATATAAGTCTACTTGACCTCCATTATCTTGAGCTGGAAAAATCAAACATGAACCTGCTGAAAAATCTGCATAAACTGAACAGCTTCTCGCACATTGTCTACAATAGAAGCAAACACCTCTTTCATTATTTATTCTCTTAGTTAAAATAGAAAGTCGTGAAGGCATTACTTTTACACTACTTTTTCTAGCTCCCTTAATATAAAACAATTCGTGAAGTCTTGGTTTTGGAGGAGGAAGAAAAAACCCATCAGGATCATTGTATAGATTTTCTTTACTTCCAAAAACACCAATTAATTTATCTACTTTATCATAGTAAGGCTTAATATCATCGTATCCTATAGGCCAATCTTCACCAAGCCCGTCAATTGATTTTTTTTTGAAATCTTCAGGACCAAATCGCAATGAAATTCTTCCCCAATGATTCGTTCTTCCTCCTAACATTCTTGATCTAAACCATCTAAATTCAGTATCTCCTTTTTGTGTGTAAGGCTCTCCTTTAATATCCCAACCTCCATAAGCTTGATCAAAATCGCCAAATGGTCTTGTTGTACCTGCTCCTCTTCTTGGAGAGTCATACGCCCATTTCATTTGTGTCATTTGATCTGGATTTGCTGGATCGTAAAAAGGACCAGCTTCAACCACTGCTATTTTTAATCCGGCTTCAGATAGAATTTTTGTAGCCATTCCTCCTCCTGCACCTGAACCTACGATTATAACATCGTATTCTTTTGAATTTTCTTTGATTTGCATTATTGATTATTAAAGTTCTAAGATTTTTATATTTCTAAAAGATATTACACCTGGATGATCTTGTATACTAATTTTTCCTGTTTTAAATTTTCCAAAGTCACAATTTTGCCAGGGCTCTTGATCACAATTATTAAACTTAGTTGGCTCTACCATAGCATCCCATTCATCTCCACTCAAAGGAAATTCTACAATTTTTGTGCCATTATGAACAACCATCCCTTTATTAACATTATGATCAATTGTAATATCATAAGTATTCCATTCTCCCGCAGGATTTGTAACCCATTCTGAAGGGGCTACCATTCCATATAATGCACCTGCTTGTATTAATGGAGGATCAGGATTTGCAGGGTCTAAAATTTGAATTTCAGGACCAGTAACAAAAGGGTATTCGTATTTCTCATCCTCTTTCACTCCCCAAAAGAACCCGCTATTTGAACCAGGACTTACTTTCCATTCTAAATGAATTTTAAAGCTAGTGTATTCTTTATCACTAACTAAACTTTTATCTCCTTTGCCTTTTGCATTTGCAGATGTAAAGGTTAAAACACCGTCTTTAATATCCCAACCTGTTTTTTTACCATTATCTTGAAAATAATGCCATCCATCCATTGTGTTTTGCTGAATCAAAGAGACCCATTCACCATCCGTTTTTAATTCGTTGATTTTAGTCATTGGAATAGAATCGATGGATTTTTTATTACTGTTATTGCAAGATAAAATCAAAATTGATATAAATAATATTAGTATTTTTTTCATAATTTCTATTTTTTTTTAATTTATAATTCCCAACCGTTTCTTCTTATTCTACCAACAAATTGATTAGCTGGCTCAAAATTCGTTATTCTAGTATTTTCACCATCCCATATCAACTTCTTTCTTCCAATGAATTTATTCCCTTTTTTTAACATGTAACTTCTTAAAGCTAAATTTCCCATCAAAACAGTTTCAGTAAATGGTCCTGAATACTCAATTGGAGATGTAAGTTTCTTGTACTCGTCACTCCCATAACCACCCTTGCATGCATTAATCCACTCTTCATGATGAATATGATCAAGACCTTCTTTCTGAATTGAATCTGTTTTAAAATGTAATGTTTCTTTACCTTTTCTGTAAAGTTTTGGGTTCAAGCCATATACTCCACAGCTGATTACTCCTTTATCTCCAATCATAATAACTCCATTTGTATTTCCTTCTTCTCCCAAATAATCATCTGCAGGAATTATTTCCGGTCTTGGTGGAATAATTCCCCCATCCATCCAGATCAACTCAACATTAGAACCCGTTTTACTTGTCTTATCAAAATGTAAGGTAATTATTGAAGCTGCAGGTGGACCTTCAGGATAATAATTAGCGGTCCAAATTTTTTCATAAATATTAGCCACACTACATTCGACATCTTTTGGATAACCTAATTCTAATGCCTTATATGGTGCATCTAAAACATGACAACCCATATCGCCTAAAGCTCCAGTTCCGTAGTCCCACCATCCTCTCCAATTGAATGGGTGAAATTCCGGTCTATATCCTCTGTATTGAGCTGGCCCTAACCATAAATCCCAATTTAAATTCTCTGGTTTTGATGTAGTTGGCTTCGGCATTTCAAATCCTTGAGGCCAAACGGGTCTATTAGTCCAAGAATACACTTTGCTAATTTTACCAATAGATTTATTATTAACCCATTCTTTTATTTTATTAACTCCTAAACTAGACCCCCCTTGATTACCCATTTGAGTTACTACTTTATTTTTTTTCGCGGTTTTAGTTAAAATTCTAGCTTCCTCAATATTATGTGTCAAAGGCTTTTGAATATAGACATGCAATCCCCTGTTCATTGCATTATTTCCAATAATTCCGTGTGTATGATCTGGCGTACTAATAGTTACAGCATCTAAATCTTTTTCTTTATCTAACAGTTCTCTGAAGTCAAGATAAAAATTTGCATTGGGATATTTTTTTCTTGATTTCAAAACTCCATGTGAACCATCAGGATGCACATCACATAAAGCAACTACTCGTTCTTTACTGGCCCATTTGTCCCTAATATCTCCACCCTTTCCTCCAGATCCAATTGACGCTATTAGCATTTGATCACTTGGTGATATGTATCCATTTCCACCTAAAACGTTTCTAGGAACTATGAAAATACCTGATCCAATAATAGATGATTTTTTTATAAAGTTTCTTCTAGAGTTTTTTTTCATTAAATTGATGATTTTAATTATAATTACTATAGTTTAAATTATGAAGAATTTTTTTATTTGTTTGACAATTGGTTTAATTTTTTCACAACAATTAGCTCAATCGCAAGAAATAGAAGACAAAAATGTATTAATTGTCTGGGGAGGTTGGGAAGGACACAATCCGAAACTATTTTCTGATATTGTTGAAGACTGGTTAATAAAAAATAATGCAAATGTCACTATTAGTCACGGTTTAGATCCTTACTCAGACATTGAATATCTTATGAAATTCGATCTTATAATACAATCAGTAACCATGAGTGAGATTTCAACTCAGCAAGAAAAGAACCTGGTTAAAGCCATTAGAAGTGGAGTTGGGTTTGCCGGAGCTCACGGAGGACTTATAGATTCCTTTAGAAATAATACAGCATATCAATTTATGACTGGAGGACAATGGGTTGAACATCCTGGCGGAATGGTAAAATTTAAAGTAAAACTTGTTGAAGATAAATTTAATGAAGGAATCAAAGACTTTGAAATATATACAGAGCAATATTATCTACATTTTGATCCAAATGTTGAGGTTCTTGCTACTACAAGTTTTAATGGAACAAATTATCCTTGGATTAAAGGGGTTGAAATGCCTGTTGTTTGGAAAAAAAATTACGGAAAAGGAAAAATATTTTATATATCATTAGGACACGATCCTAACGAATTCAAAAGATATAAAGAAGCATGGGAACTGCTAACAAGGGGATTTATTTGGGCCAGCTCAAACTAAAAAGAATTTAAGTTTACAACCTCTTGTTTTTTCAATAACCTCCATTTTCCTCTTGGGAGATCTTTTTTTGAAAGTCCAGCAAGCATCACTCTGTCAATTGATATAATTTGGTGATTATATTTTTCAAATAAATTTAATATACTTGATGTTCTATTAGTTCTAACTTCCAATCCTAATTCATTTTTTAACCCGCCACTTACATAATCAATAGAAATTATTTCAATATTATTACTGTCTAAAGAATTTTTTATGGAATTTAAATCCTCATTAGAAATATTATCTTTCAATTTAATGTGGAACAACTGTTTGAAAGAGCCAAACTTTTTAGAAATAATATTATTAAAATCATTGTCATTTGAAATTAAAACTAATCCGGAAAATTGCTTAACTGTAATTTGTACAGGGTTTAAGTTTAATGCATTTAGTGACGAAAACAGGTTTAAAACATTTTTTTTACCGGAGATATTGAAGTCAAAATCAATAGGTTTATTTAAAAGTAAATACTGGAAATCATAAGGGAAAATTATTTTTCCATCAACTTTAACTTCATCATCTATAGATACTTTTGATCCTAACTTAATAACTAACTTATT
>JABJFE010000053.1 GCA_018662905.1 Flavobacteriaceae bacterium | reverse complement strand
ATTACATATTCACCATCGTTTGTCCATTCGGCAGTTTCCATAAAAAAATCATCTCCTTTAGTAACCTGGATGGAATCTCCTGTTTCTAAATCTAATATCCAAGCATTAGGTCCACCTGATCTATCTGAAACTATTAGCAAAGTCTTTCCGTCAGGTGAAAACTTTGGATGAGCATCAAATGCTAATCCTTTTGTGATTCTTTTTGCTTTACCACCCTGAATAGGTAGAGTATAAATATCTCCTAATAAATCAAAAGCTATAGTATTTCCATCAGGGCTGACGTCTAAAGACATCCACGTCCCCTCATCAGTATTTATTGTAATTTTTCTTTCTGGTTTTAAAGGAAGTAATGCTTTTTTCTTTTTTGGTTTTATACTGTCTTTTTTTTCAGTTTTAACTTTAGTATCAGGACTTTGGCTATTTAAAGAATGACTTGAAAAAAAAGTTAAAATCAATATTAAAATAATATGTTTTTTCATTTTAAAAACGGTTTAAGACTTTCAAGATATAAAAATTAATTCATTATTTTTAAGATGTAATTTTCGTTCACATCTGGCATTAATATTGTTTATATTTACAAAAAATTTATTAAAATTTAATGAGAAGTTATTTTAAAAATTTAATTTTTTTATTTTCTGTTTTATTATCTACTACATCTCAAAGTCAAGAGGGACTGCCTATTTATACAGATTACCTAACGGAAAACTATTATCTTCTTCATCCTTCAATGGCTGGAGTTAATTTAGAAGGAATTAAACTTAGAATGACCTCAAGAAAACATTGGTTAGATCAAGTTAATGCCCCAAACCTACAAACCTTTTCAGCAGACGCTAGATTAAATGAAAGAAGTGGTGTTGGAATGATCATTTTTAAAGATGAAAACGGTTACAATGCCCAAACCGGAGTTTCAGTTACGTATGCTCATCATATAAATTTTAATGATAACAGAGCTAGAATGAATGAACCTAATCTTTTTAATTATGGCTCTATAAATCAATTATCATTTGGCCTAAGTATAGGGGGAGTTCAAAATTCTTTAGATCAAGTTTCTTTTGATCAATTTAATATTATCGGTCAACAAGACCCACTAATATCTAACATAAACCAAAGCTCTGGTTATTTTAACATGGATGTAGGAGCTTCTTATGTGAATTTCAATTACTTTGCCCATTTAACTCTTAAAAACGTTTTGTTTTCACCCTCAAATATTTATGGTGATCAAGTTTATGATTTTTCTAAAAATTATACCAGTTTTATTAAGTATGTAGCCTCTTTTGGATATTTGTTTTTTACTGAATCTCCTTTTTCTTTTGAACCATCTTTTTTATTTCAAGGATCTAAATTAACAAGTGAAAAAGCAATTGATTTTAATTTAAAGTCTTATTATAACTTAAATTACGGATATATATGGCTTGGATTATCGTATAGACAAAGTTTTGACGGAGCGCAATATTTAGATGGTGAAAAATTAACTAAACAGTCCTACAAATTAATAACTCCGATTTTTGGAGTTTCTTATAAAGATTTTGTCTTTTCTTATAACTATTCCTATCAACAAGGAAATATTATTCTAGGCACTGGAGGCTTTCATCAAGTAACTCTAGGATACAATATTAATTTATTTAATTAATTACCTCTTACTAGACTAAAATGCCCTTTGAATTCTCTTCCGTCCTCAAGAAAAGTCCTAAACCAATAGTCAGTTGCGGGCATAGGTTTGCCTAAGTATGTTCCATCCCATCCTTTACTAAGCGGATCAAGTTCTTTTAATAACTTTCCAAACCTATCGAAAATATAAACTTTACTTCCTGAGTTGAAGTCAGATCGGATTCCAAGTATTTTCCAAGTTTCATTTATTCCGTCTCCATTGGGAGTAAAGTATTTTTTGTAACCTACTACCGAAACATCAATTTGAGCTATTCCACATCCGTAATCATAAGTATAGTAGCTGTTTTTGTCCCTAATGTATACTGTGTGAATTCCAGGTTGTACAGATTCAAAAACAGGTTCATCCTGAAAAGGTCCGAAAGCTTCGTCTAACGAAAACTCATAATCCCCTATTCCTAAATTTAGAGTATCGATTTCAATTGTGTTCGTGTTGTCGTTTGTCAAGTCCTTAACAGTAATATCTTCAAGTGATATTTTAGCTATTTCAGATTCTGTAACTGTAATGCTTTTAGATCTTGTGCAAAAGGTAATAACATCTTCAACAATTACAGTATAAACTCCACCCTTGTCTACTTTAATAGTTTGGGTGTTTTTACTGAAATCGGGATCTTGAGTATCGTTTAAATCAACTCTTGACCAACTATAATTGTAGATTGTAGGGTCGTTGCCTCCATTCCAATTGAATGTTCCTATTTCAAGCGGATTATCGGGAAGAGGATTTAAACAAACTATTATTTCTTCGTCAATATCAAAATTTGGTAAAGGATTTACGATAAAATCAATCCTTACAGAGCTGTCACATGATAATCCAAATTCATTACTAAGCGGATTAGATATTTCAGAAATTATGTAATAACCATCTTTTGCAGAAATTTTTGGATCAAGAGTATTTGTTGGGCCGCTTAGAAGAATATCATTATTATCGTATAATGAAAAATTAAATTCAAAGTCATTAAAATCTTGAACTGCCGTACTAGATGTATCTGTAGGATCTACAAATAATGAATTTTTAAAGGTATCTAAATCAATATTAAACACAGAGATCAAGTCATCATCAGCTCCAGATTCCTCATCGTCGCATTCTTCTAATTTAATTCCAGAGAATGGAGTAGGAGTTTGAAAGACTTGAAAACTCACTGAACTTGAACTTACAAATGGAGCTGTTACACCAACAGTATTTGTTAGAGTTACATTAATTTTTTGATT
>JABJFE010000019.1 GCA_018662905.1 Flavobacteriaceae bacterium | reverse complement strand
TTCGCTTCCAACAGTAAAATAATTATTGTCATCAACACAATAAATTGATTTATTTAGCTTTTTATCAAACCAACTGTTCCCAATAATGCCATGCACACTTGGATAAGTTCCAGTTGCAACTGTGGTGTGTCCCGGTCCTGTAGAAGTTTGTGCGTAGCCATAATGATTGCTTTTAGCAATAAAACCATTTTTAATCAATTTTTTAAAACCTCTTTCAGAATAATGTGCCCAGTATTTAGTTAAGTACTGATGTTTCATTTGATCAACTACTATACCTACAACAAGTTTTGGATTCTCATTTATTTTATATTCACCTGAATCTCTATCCTGAGAAACTCTAACTATAAAACCAATAACTAAAAGAAAAAATCCTAAAATTAAAATACTAGAAAAAGCTTTTTTAGACATAAAGTTATTTTTGACAAATTACTCAATTCTTTTGAAATACTGCATCAAGTCATTATTATTTCCTACAATTAGACCTTCTTCATTTTTCAATTTAATCTGGTGAAGTTTTTTAGCATCACTTGGCGCATAAAATCCAGTTTTAGTTCTAGAATTAACCTCAAATGTACCATCTCCTTTTCCAGTTAGTATTAAGCCGTTGCTAGCGTCATTTCTAGGCGTTTCAACTTCAGATGTAAATAAATTTCCAACAACTAAAAGATCACTTTTACCGTCGTTATTAAAATCATCAACTACAATATCATTTATTGATGATAATTGAGCTTGATAAGGAAGATCTATAGATTCATAATTAGAACTATTGTTAATCAGCACCACACTTTTAAAAGAATTAGCATGAAGTCTTAAGGCATTATCAAGGTTCACTTCTCCATAAACATCTTTTACATCAAGTGAGGCAAACAGATCGTATTTCTGTATTTTACTTTTTAACTCTGGAACCTGTTGCGAAGAACATGAAAATCCTCTTAGTGGAAATTGAATGCCATAATTGTAATAGGCTAAAACAATATCCTTACTCCCATTGTCATCAAAATCATCATAAAAGACTTCAAAGGGTTCTTCAGGATTTGCTTGATATTTATAATTTTTTCCAAGGTTTCCTAAAACCAGATCCTCTTGTCCATCATTATTAAAGTCTGCACTTTCAATTGAATACCACCAACCACGTCTCTCATCACAAGAATCGTTTAATTTTTCTTTTTTTAATACTCCGTTGTAATTTTTTATCAATGTTAAAGGCATCCATTCTCCAACTACAAACAAATCTTTGTCTCCATCATTATCATAATCTGACCAAACTGCATCAGTTACTAGGCCCAATTCGCTTAAACTGTTATTTGCATCATTGTACTTTTCAAAAGTTCCATTATTATTAATCAACAAATAACTGGTTGCCGGTTCAGGATAGTTCCACGGAATCATTCTTGATCCAACAAACAAATCTAAATCTCCATCGTTATCAAAATCATAAGGTCTTACAACTGAGCCTGACTCATAAACATCAGGCAATAGATTTCTTTTAAATTCAAAATTCCCGTTACCATCGTTAATGTATAATCTGTCTAAGTATGTGCTTGAGTTTGGTGAGAATTCGTTTCCACCACTAACAACATATAAATCGTTATCCCCGTCATTGTCAATATCTACAAATATTGCATCAATATCCTCAAGAACTTTATGTGGATTCCAAGTTTTACTCTCAGATTCAATAAGTTCTCCTTGCGCATTTTGAATAAGTAATTTTGAAACTTTACCTGATGCAGATCCAATATAAACATCGTCTAATTCATCGCCATTCACATCACCAACTGCTAATGCAGGGCCTAATTGAGATAACTTATGAGGAAGTAAAACTTGCTTTTCAAAATCATCAAAAGAATTTTCAATATGAGTATAATTTATTTTAGAGGGAACCTGCTCAAAAAATAATTCTTTTGACTTAGGATTAGAATTAAAACGCTTTGAGCTATTTGAATTTATTTTTAATACTTGATTAGCTTTTACGTCAAACAGTTTAGTTTGTTTAGAATTTGGCCATGTAATTATTAAACTATCTGCTTTTTTATGAATACCTAATCCAAAGTGAATCATATTTTCACTTGTAGAGTAAATTCCTCTAACGTTAGAACTTTCAGAAAGCTGAATTTCTTCACCGTTATATATGGAAACTTTAGATCCAAAAACAGGTTTATTATTCTCATTTATGAGTTCTAATCTTAAAAAATTATTTTTCGAATTGTTTTTATAAACGAATGCCCTTTCATTTACATTATTAACTACTAAATCTAAATCTCCATCGTTATCTAAATCAGCATATGAGGCACCGTTAGAAAAACTAGGTTGATCTAAACCCCATGATGTTGTCTCGTTTTTAAAATCAAGATTTCCGTAATTTTTATAGAGATAATTTTTAATCTTAACACTGGGAACTAATTCTAAAGCCTTATCAAGGGGAAGAATATCCCAAAGATTGTAATCAAAACTTTTATTTTTCTTAACATAATCGTCTGCAATTTTTAGAACAAACTCTCCAACTTTTTTATCGGCGTCTGTATTTCTAATATCTCTTAAAAGTCCATTTGTAACGTATATATCTTTTAAACCATCATTATCAAAATCAGCAATTAAATTTGCCCAACTCCAATCAGTTGAAGAAGTTTTAGTGTACTGAGCCACATCGCTAAAGGTTTTGTCTCCGTTATTGATTTGAAGTGTATTAAACATGTACTGAAAATGACCTCCGTTTTCAACAACTTTCCAAAACGCAGAAGGGTTCATTCCGCTCATATTAGATTTCAATCTAAAATTATCCTCAGCTGTCATATCAACAACCATAACGTCTAACTCTCCATCATTATTTATATCAGCTGAATCTACGCCCATACTATAAAAAGAAGTGTGTTTTAAGGAGCTTTCTGTTTCATAAGAAAATGTGCCGTCTCCATTGTTGTAGTATAAAAAATCAGGTGCATCAAAATCATTTGCTACATATAAATCAACATAACCATCTTGGTTTAAATCTGAGGCAACTACACTATTTGGAAAACCTGTTCGTTTAAGTCCAGCTTCTTGAGTTACATCAATAAAACTATTATTACCCGTGTTTTTAAATAATTGTAAAGAATATTCTGGCAGTGTTAAGTCTGCTCCAAAAAACTTAGAATAACTTCCGGGATTTGGCGGTTGATTAAGTAAATACAAATCTAAATGACCATCATTATTGTAATCAAAGAAAACAGCATGTCTGGTCCTTGACGACACATCAACACCCCACTGTTTTGATGATTCTTCAAAGGTAAAATTGCCTTTATTTATGTATAATTTGTTTCTTCTGAGTTCAGGCTTATCATCATATAACTCTTTGCTAACATATACATCAACAAGTCCATCATTGTTAATGTCTGCGATAGTTATCCCTGATGACCAAGACCCATTATCTGAAATTCCTGAATTTTCTGTCTTATCTAGAAATTTAAAATCTCCTAAGTTTCTATAAATTTTATCAGCGACTAAATTTCCTCCAAAGTAAAGATCCTGTAGTCCGTCATTATCAAAATCTGCAATTCCTACACCTCCACCGCCGTAATAATTAGCATATAATAAAATATTATGCTCCTTTTTGTCTTCAATAACATTATTAAATTCAACACCTGTTTGATTTGAATTTAATAATTCAAAAACTGTTTCTTGACTAAAAGAGTAGTTAAATAATAAAAGAAATATTAAAAGCAATGCTTTCATAAAATAAAAGTAAAAAAAAAAGAGGGAAATTAATCCCTCTTTTTCGAATATATAAAAACAAAAATCTTGTTATTTATCCCACCAAACTTTTGTTGTAAAGTCGTTTGGACCTTGTCTTGCAATTGCGGCAGCAAAATTGTCAGCATTTGTAGACTCCTCTCCAGTTGGATATATTAACCTTCTTGGAATGGTACCTCCAGTAACATTTCCTGGATCGTTTGTAGGAGTTAATGTTGGGTATCCAGTTCTTCTCCAGTTAGAGAAAGACTCGTACTCATTTAAAAGAGTAGCAGCCCAATATTGTTCACTGATCATTTCCCATCCTTTTGCAGCATCGTAAGGCTTAGCAGCTAAATAATCAGCAACTTGAGCATCTGAAATTACAGCAGCATTTGTATAAAGTTGACTAAGCATCTGCATAGCAGCTTTTACTCCGGCCTCGTAGTGAGTTTTAGCATCACCAGGAACTGACCAACCTCTAAATGCCATCTCAGCTTTTAAAAGTCTTACTTCAGCGTAAGTTTGGAAAACCATAGGAGCATCTCTACCTGTAATTACATTTCTATTTGGTTCTGCATAAATCGAAGTATCAGGAACTGTAGCA
>JABJFE010000036.1 GCA_018662905.1 Flavobacteriaceae bacterium | reverse complement strand
TTTTCTACCTTATCTTTACATGAAATTAATAAAAGGCTAATTAAAAGTATTTTATAAAAATGCATTTTACAGATTTTAAAAATTATATTTTAAAAATAAACGATTATAAACTTCCAGGACACAATTACTTATTAAAAATTGCTCCACCCTCTAGAATCAAGCATCTTAAAACTAATTTAATTCCTGAAAATTCTAAAACAGCATCAGTTTTAATGCTTTTTTATCCTGATATTAATAATGAAACTAGATTAGTTTTAATGTTAAGAAATACATACAAAGGAGTACATTCTAATCAAATAAGTCTTCCAGGTGGTAAAGTTGATAGATTAGACAAATCTTTAAAAGATACAGCTTTAAGAGAAACGCATGAAGAAATAGGATTACATAAAGATGATATTGACATTGTTGGTGATTTATCATCAGTTTATATTCCACCAAGTAATTTTAATGTTTATC
Organism: Flavobacteriaceae bacterium; assembly: GCA_018662905.1. Lineage (GTDB taxonomy): Bacteria > Bacteroidota > Bacteroidia > Flavobacteriales > Flavobacteriaceae > MAG-121220-bin8. The sequence goes on along the minus strand of JABJFE010000036.1, from coordinate 1,566 downwards.
CATTTATTGGATATATTAATACAACTCCAATATTTCATCCTGATCCTAAAGAAGTCTCTTTAATATTAAAGCCTAAACTAGATTATGTTTTAAACATGGACATAGTTGATTCTTTAGTTGAAGTAAACGGATCTACACAAAAAGTCCCTAGTTATATAATAAATAATCACATTTTGTGGGGAGCAACTGCTATAATGGTTCATGAATTTGTTTTATTATTTAAACAAATGATTAATTCTTAATACATTTACCAAACCAAAAATTATTGTGTGAGTTTTTTAAAAAGAAATCCTTTTGGACATATCTTGTATGTCAAGAAATGGTTGATTCGTATTTTAGGCGTTTTAACACATCGAAGATTCAATCGATTTAATAAATTAAAAATTGAGGGTTCAGATGTTATAAAATCTTTGCCTCACAATAACGTATTATTTGTTTCAAATCATCAAACTTATTTTGCAGATGTTGCTGCAATGATTCATGTTTTTAACGCTAGTTTAAGCGGCAGAGTTGATTCGATTAAAAACATGACTTATTTATGGGAGCCTAAACTCAATATTTATTACGTTGCAGCTAAAGAGACCATGAACTCAGGACTTCTACCAAGAATACTGGCTTACGTTGGATCAGTTTCAATTGAAAGAACTTGGAGATCAAAAGGAGAAGATGTTAATAGACAAGTTAAAATGAGTGACATTGGAAATATTGGTAAAGCTTTAGACGATGGATGGGTTATAACATTTCCCCAGGGGACTACAACTCCTTTTAAGCCAATTAGAAGAGGAACAGCTCACATTATAAAAAAGTATAATCCAATTGTGATTCCGATAGTAATAGATGGATTCAGAAGGTCTTTTGATAAAAAAGGAATAAGAATTAAAAAAAGAAATATTCTTCAATCTATGGAGATTAAAAAACCACTAGATATAGACTATAAAAATGATTCTATTGAAAGTATAGTTGAAAAAATTGAACACGCAATTGAGCAACATCCTTCTTTTTTAAAGGTCATTCCAGAAAAAGATCTTTTAGATTTAGAAAAAGACAACAAAGAAAGAGAGTGGTAGTTATTCTTCGCTTCTAATCAATGCATTTTCCTCAATAATTCCACCACACGCAATTCTAGATCCAGCGGCACCAGATGGTTGTGAGACTAAATCATCCGCACCTTGATGGATTATTATTGATTTTCCAATAATATTTTTGTTTTGATCATCACAATCTAAGCACCACAAATCAGTTGTAAAAGAAATTGTACCATTACCATTTTCATCTACATTGAAATTTCCAATATCTCCTCTGTGAAAACCAGAGGAATCACCCCATTTTCCGTGATTTTCTAAAGTTGGATTCCAGTGACCACCAGCAGACTTGCCATCGTCAGAAGAACAATCAGATTTTTCATGAATATGAATTGCATGTTCTCCTGGCTCTAGATTATTTATAGTGGCTTCCATTGTAACTTTAGAATCTTCTTCAATAAAGACAACAAAACCATTTGTTTCTGATGAACTTTTTGATTCAAGTTCAATTACAACCATATTGGGAATTGAACAACTTGAAACT
>JABJFE010000021.1 GCA_018662905.1 Flavobacteriaceae bacterium | reverse complement strand
TTCACTTAACATTAGTTCCGTATTTATCTGCTGCTAAAGAACTTAAAACTAAACCTACTCAACATTCTGTAAAAACATTAATGGAAAGTGGAATAAACGCAGATATACTTGTTTGTAGAACTGAACATGATATTTCAGAAGAAATTAAAAATAAATTAGCACTTTTTTGTAATGTAGATGTTGACTCGGTAATTCAGTCTAAAGATGCTTCGACGATATACGATGTTCCTTTAATGATGGAACAAGAAAAATTGGATACAGTTGTTTTAAGAAAACTTGATATTTCTAATTTTAGTTCAACTAACATGTCTAGTTGGACAGAATTTGTAAATAGATTAAAATTCCCAAAAAATACAGTTAATGTAGGCTTGATTGGAAAATATGTTGAGTTACAGGATTCGTATAAATCTATTTTAGAGGCATTAGTTCATGCTGGTTCGGTAAATGAAACAAAAGTGATTATTCATTCGATACACTCGGAGTTTATAGATGAAGATCAAATTAAAAATGAAATTTCAAAGCTTGATGGTGTTATTGTTGCTCCTGGATTTGGATCAAGAGGTATTGAGGGTAAGATCAATACTATAAAATATGTAAGAGAAAATAATATTCCTTTTTTTGGAATATGTTTAGGTATGCAGATGGCAGTTATAGAATATTCAAGAAACGTTTTAAATCTTAAAGATTCTAACTCTACTGAAATGGATGAAAAAACTTTACACCCAGTCATAAGTCTCATGCAAAACCAAAAGAATATTATCAATAAAGGTGGTACAATGAGATTAGGATCTTGGGAATGTGATTTAGAAGAAGGATCAAAAAGTTATGAAATATATAAATCAAAATTAATAACCGAAAGACATAGACATAGATGGGAATTTAATAATGATTATTTAACTGATTTTCAGAACTCAGGTTTAAAAACTAGCGGAATCAATTCTAAAACAGGATTGGTTGAAATAATTGAACTTCCATCAAATGATTGGTTTATTGGAGTTCAGTTTCATCCTGAATATAAAAGTACTGTAGAGACTCCACATCCATTATTTGTATCATTTGTCCAAGCTTGTTTAACGTGTAATAATATTAAAGATTAAAATGGAAGAAAATAAGTTAGATATTTATCAAATTATAGGATTTTTATTTCTAATAGCTGCGGTCTTTTGGTGGTTTAATGTTACAATACCTAATCTAGAGCAAAATGCGCTTGAAGAAAAAGAAATAATTTCACAAACTAACATTGAAGAAAAAAATAATAATCTAATAAAAGATGTAACTGAAATAATTAACTCAAATAATAATATTAACAGTTCAGCTATTGGCTCCGAACTAGAAAGTGAAGAAATCATTATTGAAAACGAAGATGTAATTTTCAAATTTAACACAAAAGGTGGTTCGTTAACCGAGCTTCAGTTAAAAGATTTTGTAGATTATAAAGGTGATGATCTGTTTTTGGTAAAGAATAATAATCAAAATATTAGCTTAACTTTTGATCTTATAAATGGTAATAAATTAAATACTTCTGACTATAATTTTGTTTACGAAACAGAAAAAAAAGGTAGAGAGAATATCCTTAAAATGTCATTAATTGTTTCGGAAGGTCAATCGATCTCTTTTGAATATAAAATACCTGAGTCAGGCTATATGATTGAATTTAGTGTAAAGTCATATGGAATGTCTTCTCTAATAAGTTCTGAATCAAATGTTAATTTAAACTGGAGTTTAGACGCCTTTAGACAGGCAAAAAGCATTGATTATGAAAATAGATATAGTCAGCTTATGTATCAATATGATGGAGACGAAACAGATTATTTGAGTTCTTATTCTGACGATGATGATAGTGAAGACTCTATTTCTTGGATTTCTTATGGTCAACATTTTTTTAATTCTATTTTAGTTTTCGATTCCCCTATTGATAAAGTTCAGTTTGAATCAAAAAAACTTTTTGAGGATGAAAGCAAAGAGTCACTATTTACAAAAAATTACTCTTCGTTGATACCTTTAAGTCTTTCAGGTTCGGAAATTAATAAGCAAATGAAATGGTATTTTGGCCCTAATGATTATGATATTTTAAATCAATATGAAAATAAGATTTATGATTCTATTTATTTTGGATGGGGAATTTTTGGTATGATTAATAGATTTATTTATTTTCCATTTTTTGGTTTTTTAAGTAAATATTTTTCTGCAGGATTGGCTGTTATTTTAATGACTATAGCTACTCGTTTAGTAATGTCTCCAGTTACCTACAAAACATATGTTTCTCAGGCTAGAATGAAAGTTATTAAGCCAGAGATTACTGAACTAAACGAAAAGTTTAAAAACGATGCAGTAAAGAGACAACAAGAAACTATGAAGTTATACAATAAAGCTGGTGCTAATCCTTTATTAGGTTGTATTCCTGCTTTACTTCAGTTGCCTGTTTTTTATGCTTTATTTTGTTTTTTCCCAATAGCATATCAGTTAAGAGGGAAATCGTTTTTATGGGCAGAAGATCTTTCGTCTTATGATACAATCGCAGAACTTCCTTTTAGTATTCCTTTTTACGGAGATCATATTAGCCTTCTTCCTATTTTAGCTTCGATTGCTATATTTTTCTATACTAAGATGTCCTCTGGCGCTCAAATGCAAACATCTCAGCCAGGTATGCCAAACATGAAGTACATAATGTATTTAATGCCTGTTATGATGCTATTTTTCTTTAATAATTATGCTAGTGCATTTAGTTTGTATTATTTTATTTCCAATATATTAACAATTTTGATTATGATTTCGATTAAGTATTTTATAATTGATGAGGAAAAAATCAGACTCCAAGTTCAGGAAAATAAGAAAAAGCCTACAAAACAAAACAGGTTTCAAAGAAAAATGAAAGAAATGATGGATGAGGTAGAGAAGCAAAAAAAACTTCAGGGTAAAAAATAGTAATTTTTTTCAATGTCTAATAAGAATACCAGAGTGGTTGTAGCTCTTTCGGGAGGAGTAGACTCAAGTGTAGCTGCTTACTTGCTTACACAGCAAGGTTATGATGTTATTGGAATTTTTATGAAAAATTGGCATGATGAAACTGTTACTATTTCCAATGAATGCCCATGGGTTGAGGACAGTTATGATGCAATGATTGTTGCAGAAAAATTATCAATCCCTTTTCAAACAATTGATTTAAGTAAAGAATATCAAGAAAGGATTATTGACTACATGTTCAACGAGTATAAAATTGGGAATACTCCAAATCCTGATGTATTGTGTAATAGAGAGATAAAATTTGATGTTTTCTTAGAAATAGCAAAAAATCTTGGAGCTGACTTTGTTGCTACCGGACATTATTGTAGGGTAGTTCCGAAAAAAGATCATTTTGAACTTTTAAGTGGAAAAGATACTAATAAGGATCAATCTTATTTTTTATGTCAATTATCACAAAAACAACTTTCTAAAGTTATGTTTCCAATTGGAGAATTAAATAAAAATGAGGTTAGGGAAATTGCTAAACAACAAAATTTAATTACTGCAGAGAAAAAAGATTCGCAAGGTTTGTGTTTTGTTGGGAAAGTTAAGTTGCCTGAGTTTTTACAGCAGAAGCTAAAAATAAAAAAAGGTTTAGTTGTTAAAATTTCTATTAATAACAGTCAATATGTAGATACACTTGACTATGACAATCATTCAATTGAAAATTTAAAAAAACTTGCCAAGTCATTTGATTATTCATTAAAGGATGGTACTGTTGTTGGGGAGCATGATGGTGCGCATTTTTTTACAGTTGGTCAAAGAAAAGGATTGGCTATAGGAGGAAGTAAAGATCCTTTGTTTGTTATCAAAACTGATGTAATTAACAATATTGTATATGTTGGAGAAGGAAAAGATCATCCAGGGTTATACAAAAAAGTGTTATTTATAAAAAATAAAGATTTTCATAAAGTAAGACTAGATATAGATTATCAGAACTCGAATAATGAATATGAATCTAGAATTAGATACCGGCAACCTCTTCAAAATTCAAAATTAGTTTTTGGTGAAAATGGTGTTTTTATGATTTTTGACAACTTACAATCTGCTATTAGCAAAGGTCAATTTGCAGTATGGTATAAAGATGATGAGCTGATTGGCTCTGGTGTTATAGATTAATTTTATAAAGTGATTTCCACTTGATTTCTTAAAATATCTTCAATACTCTCTCTCTTTCTAATTTCAATTGCCTCATCATTTAAAAAAAGTATTTCTGATGGTTTATATCTGGAGTTGTAATTACTAGCCATTGTAAAGCAATAGGCTCCGGCGTTTTTAAAGCATAACACATCTCCCTCGTTTATTTTTGATATTCTTTTATTACTAGCAAAAGTGTCTGTTTCGCATATGTATCCAACAACTGAATAAAATCTTTCATTGTCGTTAGGGTTTGAAATATTTTTAATATCATGATTTGAACCGTACATCATCGGCCTAACAAAGTGGTTAAATCCCGAATCTACTTGAGCAAAAACAGTTGATGTGGTTTGTTTTATAGAATTTACTGAGCACAAAAAACTACCTGCTTCACTTACGAGAAACTTTCCGGGTTCAAAAGCTAATGTGAGTTCTTTTCCGAAATCAGTGCAGAATTTATTAAATCGTTTTGATAATTTCTTTCCTAATTCTTCAATATTTGTTTCGTTATCACCATTAGTGTAGGGTACTTTAAAACCACTGCCAAAATCAATAAATTCTAAATTTTTAAATTTAGAGGCAGCCTCAAATAGAATTTCTGCTGCATGGATGAACACTTCAATATCTAAGATATCACTTCCTGTGTGCATGTGTATTCCATTAACTTTGATATTTGTATTTTTTATAATTCTTAAAAGTAATGGGATTTGGTGAATGCTTATTCCGAATTTAGAATCAATGTGGCCAACTGAAATTTTATTATTCCCTCCAGCCATTACATGCGGGTTAATTCTGATGCAAATAGGAATATCAGGATTCAGCCCTCCAAACTGCTCTAAAACACTGAGGTTATCAATGTTTATATTTACGCCCATTTCTGAGACTTTTTGAATTTCTTCAACAGAAACCCCGTTTGGTGTATATATTATTTTTTCAGGACTAAATCCCGCTCGTAAACCAATCATAACTTCTTGAATTGAAACTGTGTCGATTCCTGCTCCAAGTTTGTTTATATATTTTAAAATTGAAATGTTTGACAAGGCTTTAACTGCATAATTTATCCTAAGATTCTTAACTTCATTAAATGAATTTACAAGTCTTTCGTACTGACTTTTGATTTTAGATGCATCATATACATATGTTGGTGTTCCAAACTCCTCTGCAATTTCTAATAAAGTTGAATTTTTCATTCCGCTAAACTATATTAAGTTTCTGTAGTTTTATAATTAAATTACATATATTATAAAAATAAAACAAATTGTTACATTTATAACATTATTAAGTGTTTTACATCTGATATAATTGATCATATTTCTATTATATTTGTTCAAAATTAATTACTTAACTATGAATTTACATGAATATCAAGGAAAGAAAATCTTAGCTCAACATGGAGTAAATGTTCAAAGGGGAGTTGTTCTGGATGATTTAAATGATGTTGAAAAAATCTCAACCAAACTGATTGAGGAAACTGGTACTGAATGGTTTGTTGTAAAAGCTCAAATTCATGCTGGCGGAAGGGGTAAAGGTGGAGGTGTTAAATTGGCCAAAAACCAAAAGGAGTTAAAAGAAGTAGTTTCTAGTATTTTAGGTATGAACTTAGTGACTCCACAAACTTCAAAAGAAGGTAAATTGGTTAGAAAAATTTTAATTGCAGAAGATGTTTATTATCCTGGTGAATCTGAAACAAAAGAGTTTTATGTTTCAATTTTATTAAACAGAAATACTGGTAAAAACATGATTATGTATTCAACAGAAGGTGGTGTTGATATTGAGTCTGTTGCTGAAAATACACCTGAATTAATTTTTTATGAAGATATAGATCCTCTTTTAGGTATGTTGCCTTTTCAAGCTAGAAAAGTGGCTTTTAATTTAGGTTTGTCTGGAAAAGCATTTAAAGAAATGGTTAAGTTTATTTCTCTTTTGTATAAATCTTATGTTTCCTCTGACTCATCTTTATTTGAAATTAACCCTGTATTAAAAACTTCAGATAATAAAATATTGGCAGTAGATGCTAAAGTAACTTTAGATGATAATGCGTTATTTAGACATAAAGACTATTCTGAGTGGAGGGATTTGAAAGAAGAAAATCCAGTCGAAGTTGAGGCTCGAGAAGTAGGTCTAAATTATGTCGATTTAGACGGAAATGTAGGTTGTATGGTAAATGGAGCCGGTTTAGCTATGGCTACAATGGATTTAATTAAGCAATCTGGTGGTGAACCTGCAAATTTTCTTGATGTTGGAGGTACTGCCGATGCAAAGCGTGTTGAAACTGCTTTTAGGTTAATATTAAAAGATCCTAATGTTAAAGCTATATTAGTTAATATTTTTGGAGGAATTGTAAGATGTGACAGAGTTGCTCAAGGGATTGTTGATGCATATAATAATCTTGATGATATAAATGTCCCAATTATAGTCAGATTACAAGGGACAAATGCTGAGATTGCTAAAAAAATTATAGACAATTGTGATTTCAAAGTTTATAGCGCTACTGAGTTCCAAGAAGCAGCTGATAAAATTCAAGAACTATTAAAATAAATGACATTATGTCAATTATTTTGAAACTTTTAATGACATAATGTCATTTATTTTTGATTGGCATTTATTTTGTTCTTTATAAGAATATAAATATTTGTTTAATTTAAAAATAATAAGTTATGAATTTAATTAAAAAACAATCTAATTTTTTACCTTTTGTCTTTGATGATTTCTTTAGAAACACGTGGGATATTTTACCTACAAAAAGCACAAATAATCCAGCGACAAATGTGATTGAAAATGACAAGGAATTTATTTTAGAATTTTCAATTCCTGGAAGAGATAATCTTGATTTTGAAATAGAAATTGATAATCGACTTTTATCAGTAAGTTTAAAAGAAAATGATACTATTTCAAATAATAATTACATGTTACAAGAATTTAATTTTTCCTCTTTTAGTAAATCTTATGAATTACCTATTTCAATAGATTTAACAAAAATTGAATCATTTTATAAAAATGGTATTTTGAGTATTAATCTTCCTAAAAGAAAAGAATTTCATTCTCAAGTTAAAAAAATTATTTCTGTAAAAAAATAATTTAATCGAAGAGGGGGATGTTATCCTCCTCTTTTTTTTAATTTTTTAATTCTTTTATAACATCTCTAATCCTTGCTGCTTCTATAAAATCTAATGCTTTAGCGGCTATTTCCATTTCCTTTCTTAAAGAATTTATTTCTTTTATTTTTTCCGTATTTGACATTTTTGATTTATCCTTTAATAGCTGATTACTATTTTTTATTTTATCGAAACTATTCTTTTCAGAATCGTTTCCAAAAACATCTTTAATTTTGGTTTTTAATGGAGTAGGAGTTATGTTGTTTTTAATGTTAAATTCATTTTGTTTTTTTCTTCTATAATTTGTTTCATCAATAGTCTTTTGCATACTTTTAGTTATTTTATCTCCATAAAAAATAGCTTTTCCATTTATGTTTCTCGCTGCTCGTCCAATCGTTTGAGTTAATGATCTGTGACTTCGAAGAAAACCTTCTTTGTCTGCATCTATAATAGCAACTAAGGATACTTCAGGAAGATCTAATCCCTCCCTTAATAAGTTAACACCAACTAAAACATCAAACAATCCTTTTCTTAATCCTTGCATTATTTCTACTCTTTCTAAAGTATCAATATCACTATGAATATATCTTGATCGAACATCAATATTGTTTAGATATTTTGTTAATTCTTCTGCCATTCTTTTAGTAAGAGTTGTAACTAGAATCCTTTCATCTTTTTCAACTCTAATTTGTATTTCGTTTATTAAATCATCTATTTGATTTTTGCTTTCCCTTACTTCTATAATCGGATCTAATAATCCTGTTGGTCTTATTATTTGTTCAGTGAATATTCCCTCAGTTTTTTCTAATTCATAATCAGATGGTGTAGCACTTACATAAATTACTTGGTTTTGAACGAATTCAAATTCATCATATTTCAAAGGTCTATTGTCCATGGCTGCAGGAAGTCTAAAACCGTATTCTACTAAATTTTCTTTTCTGCTTCTGTCTCCTCCATACATCGCTCGAACTTGAGACAAAGTAACGTGACTTTCATCAACAATCATTAAGTAATCATCTGGAAAATAATCTAGTAAACAAAATGGTCTTGTTCCAGGAGATCTTTTATCTATATATCTTGAATAATTTTCTATTCCAGAACAATAACCAAGTTCTTGAATCATTTCTAAATCAAAATTAGTTCTTTCCTCCAATCTTTTAGCTTCTAGAAACTTGCCTACTTCTTTAAAGTATTCAATTTGATTTTTTAAATCAAATCTTATTTCATTTATAGCATTTTGTAATACGTCTGGAGATGTTGCAAACATATTAGCAGGATAAATATTTAATTTATCTAAGGATTCTAGAGTCTTTTTTGTTAGTGGATCAAAAATTTCAATTAATTCAATTTCATCACCAAAAAAATGAATCTTAAAACTATGATCTGCATAGCTTGGATAAATATCAACAATATCTCCGGATACTTTAAATGATCCGCTAATAAGTTCTGTAGTTGTTCTTGAGTAAAGACTTTGAACTAAGTTGTGTAAAAATTTTGTACGAGATATTTTCTGATCTTTTTCAATATTTACTATATTTTTTTTAAACTCTACCGGATTTCCAATACCATACAAACATGATACTGATGCAACAACTATTACATCTCTTCTGCCAGAAAGTAATGATGAAGTTGTGCTTAATCTAAGCTTTTCAATTTCTTCATTAATAGATAAATCTTTTTCTATATATGTACCACTTACAGGTAAATAAGCTTCAGGCTGATAGTAGTCATAATATGAAACAAAATATTCTACTGAATTGGACGGGAAGTATTCTTTGAATTCTGAGTAAAGCTGTGCGGCTAAAGTTTTATTATGAGCAAGAACTAGAGTTGGCTTATTTATTTTTTCAATAACATTAGCAACTGTAAAAGTCTTTCCAGATCCTGTAACTCCTTTTAGAGTTTGGAACTTAGTATTTTCTTTTAAACCTTCAACAAGCTGATCAATTGCTTGTGGTTGATCTCCAGTAGGATTATATTCTGACTCTAGTTTAAACAATTGAAATTATAAGACTCAAATTTACAATAATAACTCTCTAATAGATAATTCTTACTTTTATATTATAAAATTCAATTATTTCTTAAATATGTTCGAAAAATTAATGTCAAAGAAAAAACCTTTTTTTCCAATAAACGATG
>JABJFE010000049.1 GCA_018662905.1 Flavobacteriaceae bacterium | reverse complement strand
ATTAATACTAAAACCGGAAACATAGGCGTTTTAGCGACAAAAGGAACCTTGTCAAGCAATTTATTTAATATTACTTCTAATGATTATTGTTCCAAAATCAATATAATTGAAAAGAACGGAGACGGATTGGTTGAGATGATTGAAAACGGTATTTTAAATGGCACAGAAATTGAAGATTTACTTATAAAGTTTTTGAACCCAATGATAAAGTCAAACATTGATCATTTAGTTTTAGGTTGTACCCATTATCCATTAATCAAGGATAGCATTATAAAAATCTTACCTAGCAATGTTAAAATTCTTGAAAGTGGAGGAGCCGTTGCTAAACAAACAAAAAAAATAATCATAAATAATAACATGAATTCTACTGATAATAATCCTTATTATGAATTCTATTGCAATGGAAGCGACAATTCATTGAAAAAAATATTAGACAATAATTTTAAAATTAAAACCATCTAAATGGAAAAGCATATAATTAAATTTAAAGAGACAAGCAGAGAGGAAGAACTTGAATTTTATTCAAATATTTTTTTATCTGAAAAAAGAACAGAGTTTAACAAAATTGAAGAAACAAATGAATTCCCGTTAATTCAACAAATATTCTACTTACCATTTATAAAAAAAGTTACTTTAAACAAACATTCCATTTATATTGAAAAATTAAATATTTTAAAATGGGAAGATGTTCAAGAAGAACTTTGTTCGCAGTTAGAGGAATTTTTAAATAAAGGAGGATTAGTTAGTAAAAACGAAATCAAAAAAGTTTCTCCAGTTACTGTTTATGCAGAAAGCACTCCAAATCCAAATGCAATGAAGTTTGTAGTGAATAAGAAGATTGTAGATGATGTATATGAATTTAAATCTATTGACCAAACAAAAGACTCCCCGCTTGCTAAGTCATTATTTGGATTTGATTTTGTAAAAGAAGTCTTCTTCGATTTTAATTTTGTTTCATTAATTCAAAATCCTGGAAATAATTGGGATGAAAATGTAATGGATGTTAGAGAATTTATTAGATCTTTTATACAGGACAGTAACACTATTGTTTTTGAGGATAGAATTAAAAACAATATAAAAACTAAACCAAATGCTGAATATGATGATATTTCAAAAGAAATAATTAAAATTATAGATGAAAATATTAAGCCTGCAGTAGCATCGGATGGTGGTAATATAATGTTTGAATCTTACGATACAACTACTCAAAAAGTAAATGTAATTCTGCAAGGTGCATGTAGCGGATGTCCATCATCAACAGTTACTTTAAAAAGTGGTATTGAGACTATGTTAAAAGATATGTTGCCTGGAAAAATTTCTGAGGTTAATGCAATTAATGGCTAACACTATCTAAAATAAAATTCTTTAAATAAGCAGGCTCAAAATAAGCAAGATCTTCAAAATCAGAATTTAAAAACTTTTTATAAGAGATATAAGCCATTTCTTTAGAGGAAGGGAAGGATTCTTTATTATAGAAAATCAAATTATCATTAGAGTTAATCAACTCTTTACATTTTTTTTGGCCACTTCCAATAAAATATATTTCACTTTCCTTTGAATAATTCTCAAATGAATTTTGATCAATAATTTCAGGAGCTTCTTCTCTAACTAAATTATGGTTAGTATCATATACAGCAGAATAAACTTCATCTCTTCTTGCGTCCAAAACTGGTACTATTAGACCAGAACTAATTTTAATTTGTTTTGATAAAATAAGAAGAGTAGATACAGATATTAACGGAATGTCTAGTGAAAAACATAAACCTTTAGCCGCGGCTACGCCAATTCTTAATCCAGTGTAAGATCCAGGACCTTTACTAACAGCTATCGCCGATAATTCTTTGATCTTAACTTTCGAATCAATAAGAACTTCATTAACATAAGAATGGAGTTTTGTAGAGTGTGAATATTTTTCATCATTTTTTTCCTTCAAAGAAAGTAACTTACCATCTTTTGTTAAAGAAATAGAACAATTAGTAGAAGAGGATTCTATATTTAGAATATATGACATCTAATTAACCGTTATTGGAACTCCAAAATAAAATTCTAATACTTTAAGCTTAAAAATATAGTCGTATTTAGTCCTAATCAGTTCGGATTGAGCTAGCTCAAAACGTTGTTTTGCTTGAGTAAAATCAAATGAGTTCATTGCTCCAACTTCAAATTTACTTTGAGCATAGTCAAAAGCTGAATTTCTAGCTTTTACTAACTTCTGAGAAGCCACATAAGCTTTATAGGCCCCTTTAGCATCATTATAAGATTGGTTTACTGTGTTTTCTAAATCTAATTTTTTTTGCTCTAACGAATTAATACTTCTTAAAATATTTACTTTAGTTCTATCAACATTTGTTCTGTTTGATAAATTATTTAAAATTGGAATAGAAAGACTAAGACCAAAATTTTGCCCTGCATTCAAATCAAATTGTTCTGAAAAAGATAATGGTTTTTCACTTTTATAAATTGGAAAAGGTGCTATAACTTTCTCGTTTGTACTCTCCACAAAACCAATAGTGCTTGATCCAAATTCACCCGTCGGAACTACTCTATCACTATAACCAATTCTTGTACTGTAAGAATAAAATGCTGAAAGTCTTGGTTGTAATAATGATTTTGAGAGTTCTAAATCTTTTTTCGCAATCTCTACATTAGTTTCACTAATTTTTATATCCTTTTTATTTCCAACTGCATAATTAAATATTTCAGTCGCTGTTTTGTTTAAAACATTAGCAATAGGAATATCATAAGACTCATTAGCAATTTCAAAGTTTTCATAGTCATCAATAAGTATAAGCTGAGCAAGAGCAATTTTTGAAAGAAAATATGCATTTTGAGCATCAACAACATTTTTTTCTTGAGAAGCTAAATTTGCTTCAATTTCATAGACGTCTCCCTTAGGAACAACACCACCATCTACTAATTCTTTTACTCTTATTAACTCTTTTTTAGTTATTTCCAATTGCAACTTTTGCACAGCTAAAGACTCTTTACTAAATAATATTTGTAAATATGAATTTGCTACTCTAAGAGCAACATTTTCTGTCATATCCTCTAGCTGATATTGACTTGCCAAAATTGCTAAATTGGCCCTGTGTAATCTTTTTACATTTTGTAATCCGTTATACAAATTAACATTTAAATTTAGATTCATTGAAGAAAATTGAGTGGTGAAATTTTCTAAAAGACCAGTTGTGATATTTTGATTTAAACCTACATTCCAAGAATGACTACTTCCAATATTAATGTTTGGAAGAAAGTTTCCAATAGCACCTTTTCTATCAATTTCCGAACCTGCATATTCTAATTGAGATTGTTTAATTGAAATATTCATTTCTAAAGCTCTATTCACACAAGCTTCTAAAGTCCAAGGTTCTTGTGAATATTGATTCCCAGAACACAATACAGCCAAAAATATTATTACAAATTTTTTCATAATTATTTTAGATTTTAATTGTCTAATTCCATCCATTATCTTCAACTTCTCCTCTCTTATCTGGTTCAGTTTTGTTCCAAACTTTAATTTTATCAGTTTTTGAAACTCCAGAAATAAGTTCTGCATTTACACCATCAGAAATACCTAATTTAACATCTTGTCTTTTAAATTTTTGATTTGAAGTTTCGATTTCTACATATGGTTTTTTAGTTTTT
>JABJFE010000103.1 GCA_018662905.1 Flavobacteriaceae bacterium | reverse complement strand
TTACAAAGTAAAGTTGCTAAGGAAATTAAAAATCAATCTGGATGTAATAATTACAATCTTTTTTTTAGTAACAGCGGAGCTGAAGCAAATGAAAATGCTCTACAAGTTGCTTCATTTTACACAAAAAAATCTAGGATAATAGCATTTAAAAATTCTTTTCACGGAAGAAGTAATGCAGCATTAAGTATTACTGATAATCCTGGTATTAAATCTAAATTAAATGAAAAATTAAATGTAACGTTTCTAGATTTTAACGATAAAAAGAATTTTTATAATGAAATTTCTAAAGGAGATGTTAGTTCAGTAATATTTGAATCAATTCAAGGCGTTGGAGGATTAGATGAACCTGAGACTGAATTTGTAAAATACATTTCGAAACTATGTAAAAAACACAATACTTGTTTAATAGCCGATGAAGTTCAATCTGGTTTTGGAAGAACAGGTGATTTCTTTGCATTTCAAAAGCATGATATTAAACCTGACATAATTTGTGTTGCCAAAGGAATGGGTAATGGATTTCCTGTTGGTGGAATTTTAATTAAAGATCATATTAAATCAAAATATGGAATGTTAGGAACTACATTTGGAGGAAACCATTTAGCTTGCTCTGCAGTTTTAGCAGTGCTGAGCACTATTAAAAATGAAAAATTATTAAAAAATTCAAAATCATTAGAGAATTATTTTAGAGAAAAAATTTCATTAATTAAGGCAGTAAAAAAAATTAAAGGAAGAGGACTTATGTTAGGCTTAGAATTTGATTTCGAAACTTCTGAATTAAGAAAGAATTTAATTTTTAAACATAAAATTTTCACTGGAGGAAGTGCAAATAAGAATTTATTAAGAATTCTTCCTCCATTAAATATCCAAAAGAAGCATATAGATAAACTTTACAATGCATTAAAAATAGAATTATCATGAAAAACTTTATAAACTCGGATGATATAATTGATTATCAGTACTTATTGACGGAAATTAATAAACATAAAAATGATAAGTCAGACTTAAGTTTTATTGGAAAAAACAAAGTTATAGGTCTTTTATTTTTTAATCCAAGCCTAAGAACCAGACTAAGCACACAAAAGGCAGCAATGAATTTAGGATTTAAGTCTATTGTAATGAATTTTAAGGACGATGGATGGCAACTTGAATTTGATGAAAATATTATTATGTCAGGCAATAAAGCAGAGCATGTAAAAGATGCAGCTAAAGTAATATCTCAATATTGTGATATTTTAGGAATTAGGGCATTTGCTGAATTGAAAGACAAAGAAATTGATAATAGTGATAAAATAATTAATTGTTTTGTTAAATACGCTAATATTCCCGTTTTAAACCTAGAAAGTTCAACAGCACATCCTCTTCAAGCACTTGCTGATGCTGCTACAATTAATGAAAATATAAATTCTAACAATCCTAAAATAGTTTTATCATGGGCGCCTCATCCAAAGCCTCTGCCCCACGCTGTTGCTAATTCATTTATAAATATGTGTAAAATAAATAAATATGACTTAACTATTACAAATCCAAAAGGATATGATTTAAATAAAAAAATTACAGATGGAATACGGGTTATAAACGATCAAGAATTGGCTTTTAAAAATGCTGATTTTATTTATGCTAAAAATTGGTCTAGTTATGACCAATATGGAAAAGTACTTTTGGATGATGATTCATGGATTATAAATGAAAACAAAATGAAATTAACTAACAATGCTTTTTTTATGCATTGTCTTCCGGTAAGAAGAAATGTGGTTGTAACCGACTCCGTATTAGACTCTAATAAATCACTTGTTATCCAGCAGGCCAATAATAGGACATATGCGACTCAAACTATATTAAAAGAATTAATTAGTAATGAAAAATAAATTAACAATTATAAAGGTTGGAGGAGGGATATTAAATGAAAGAAAATTATTTGAAATTTTTTTAAAAAATTATTCCAAAATTAAGGGATTAAAATTATTAGTTCACGGTGGAGGCATTATAGCATCTAATTATATGATTAGACTTGGAATTCCAGTAAAAATGATTGACGGAAGAAGAATAACTGATTCAAACACATTAGATGTTGCTGTAATGACATATGCTGGACTTGTTAATAAAAATATTGTTTCAATTCTTCAAAAGTTCAATTGTAACGCCATAGGATTAAGCGGTGCGGATGCAAATTTGATTACATCAAAAATTAGAGAAACAAAAGAAATTGATTATGGTTTGGTTGGAGATATTGTAAGTATAAATGATAATTTTATTAATCAATTATTAAAATTAAAAATTTCCCCAGTAATTTGTTCTCTTACTCACAATGGAAATGGTCAACTTCTAAATACAAATGCAGATAGTATTGCATCTGAAATATCAATAAAACTATCTAAAAATTACGATGTAACTTTAAAATATTGTTTTGATAAACCCGGAGTTCTTGTTGATGAAAATGACAATTTGAGTATTAAAAAAACTATTAGAAAAAATGATTACAAACAGCTTATTAAAAATAATATTATATCGGACGGAATGGTACCTAAAATAGAAAATTGCTATTATGCTTTAGAAAATGGGGTAAGTAATATTTTTATTGGAGATCATGATATAATAAAATCAACTGAAGATTGTACTAAAATAGTTTTATGATGAATGAGTTAACCAACAATGCAATTCAACTATTGCAAGATTTAATAAAAATTGAATCATATTCCTTTAACGAGAATAAAACAGGAAATAGAATAGAGAAATGGTTCAAATTTCATGATATAGAATTTAAAAGAAATCAAAATAACGTATATGCTTTCAATAAATTTTATGACTCAAATAAACCTACAATTCTATTGAACTCTCACCATGATACAGTCAAACCCAATAAAGGATATAAAAATGATCCTTTTAATAGCAAGATAGAGAACGGTAAGCTTTATGGGCTTGGAAGTAATGATGCTGGTGGAGCTTTAGTTTCACTAATTGCAGTTTTTACTTATTATTATAATAAAAAAGATTTAAAATATAATTTAATAATTCTTGCTTCAGCTGAGGAAGAATGTTCAGGAGACAATGGAATTGCTTCAATTATTACAATTATTCCAAAAATTGATTTTGCAATAATTGGTGAACCAACATTAATGAAAATGGCAATTGCTGAAAGAGGGTTAATTGTATTTGATATTAAAATTAAGGGGACTTCAAGCCATGCAGCTCATAGAAATGATGATAATCCAATTATTAAATCAATTGAAGTACTTAAATGGATTGAAAGTTTAAAATTTGAAAAAAAATCTAAATTTTTAGGAAATGTAAAAGCTACTGTAACTCAGATACAATCTGGAAATCAGCATAATGTCGTGCCTTCAGAACTAAAAATAGTTTTAGATGTAAGAGTAAATGATTGTTATACAAATCAAGAAATATATGACATTTTAAAAATAGATTCACCATGTGAAATTATACCAAGATCATTAAATCTTAATTCATCATCAATTTCTACTAATCACGCAATTGTTTTAGCCGCTAATGAATTAGGTATTCAAAAATATGGCTCACCTACTCTATCAGATCAATCTAAAATTTCATTTCCATCAATAAAAATAGGTCCCGGTGATTCTTTAAGATCACACAGTGCTGATGAGTATATTTATATTAATGAAATTAAAAATGCTATACCATTATATATTCAACTATTAAATAAAATAATTTAATTATGAAACTCTGGAACAAAGAAGATAATTTAAATATTAGAATTGAAAAATTCACTGTTGGCAAGGACAGGCACTATGATCTTTACTTAGCTAAATACGACATTAAGGCTACTATTGCACACGCAAAAATGTTACATAATATTAAGATTTTAACTCATACTGAACTTGGTAATATTATTTCAGAATTAAAAATAATTGATAATAATATTAAAATTGGGAAATTTACAATAGAGGATGATTATGAGGATATTCACTCAAAAATTGAATCAATACTTGTTGAAAAATTAGGAAAAATTGGTAAAAAAATTCATACTGGAAGATCTAGAAATGATCAAGTATTAGTTGCAACACAACTTTATTTAAAAAATGAAATATGTGAAATAAAACTATTAACAAAAAGTTTATTTACTTCATTA
>JABJFE010000149.1 GCA_018662905.1 Flavobacteriaceae bacterium | reverse complement strand
TATTGAAGGTGATCTTTTTAACAAGATTCTTGCCGTTATAATGATTATAGTAGTTTTGTTAATAGTTTTTAAACCTGATATTGATTACAAAAACCTTTCAGAAAGACTTACTGGTAAATATCTCTTTATATCAATGATTGCTTTCTTTTTTATAGGCATATACGGAGGATTTATTAA
Source organism: Flavobacteriaceae bacterium (assembly GCA_018662905.1). Lineage (GTDB taxonomy): Bacteria > Bacteroidota > Bacteroidia > Flavobacteriales > Flavobacteriaceae > MAG-121220-bin8. The sequence continues at coordinate 2,104 of JABJFE010000149.1, read as the reverse complement.
TGCAGGAATAGGATTCGTAATAATGCTATTTCTTCACTATTATAATAAATTAGATTTAGTAAAAGTTAATGCTACTAAAGTTGTTATTGTTTTAATTTATACAACAGGTGCTATTGTAACTTTTGCTTTAGCTGATAAAATTAATTGGGTTTATGGATTGTTTTTAGCTTCAGGAAATTTTTTAGGTGGATGGACATCAAGTAGGTGGTCAGTTAAGAAAGGTGAAAAAACCATAAAGATTTTTCTTTTAGTAATGGTGATTTTAATGTCTATAAAACTTTGGTTCTTTAGTAACTAATATATTCAACAATTTCTAATCCATATCCTATCATTCCAACTCTTTTAATTTGAGTACTGTTTGTAAGTAATCTTATTTTGTGAATTTTAAGATCATGAAGAATTTGAGCTCCAATTCCAAAATCCTTTTCATCCATCACAACAGGTGGTGTTTTGTATTCTCCTTTAGATTGTAGTTTTTTTATTTCATTAAGTCTAAATAAAACATTTACAGGGTTAGGAGGTTGGTTAATAAAGACTATTACCCCTTTTTCCTCTTCATTTATTTTATTAAAAATTCCATCAAGTTTATTTTTTGATTTAGAGGTGAGAGTTGTTAGTAAATCATTATTAGTGATTGACGAGTTTATTCTAACTAAAACTGGTTCATTTTCTTTCCATTCTCCTTTTGATAAGACTAAATGTATTTGATTGTTATTGGTTTGTTGAAATGCTGATAAATTATAATCTCCAAATTTTGTATTAAATACAAAAGATTCTTTTTTAGTAATTAAACTATCATGTTTCATTCTGTATGCAACTAGATCTTCAATTGATACTATTTTTAAATCTAGTTTCTTGGCCACTTTTATTAGTTCTGGAACTCTTGCCATTGATCCGTCTTCGGACATGATTTCACAAATAACACCCGCTGGAGAACATCCAGCTAATCTTGCAAAATCAATAGCAGCTTCTGTATGACCTGTTCTTCTTAATACACCCCCGTCTTTTGCGATTAAAGGAAAAATGTGACCAGGACGTGCTAAATCATCAGGTCTTGTATTGTTGTTTACAATTGCTTTTATAGTTTTTGATCTGTCTGAAGCAGATATTCCAGACGTTACACCTGAACCTTTTAAATCTACAGAAACTGTAAATGCTGTATCCATTGGATCAGTATTATTACTAACCATTGGATATAAGTTGAGCTTTCTTGATCTTTTTTCTGTTATTGGCATACATACAAGTCCTCTTGCATGTTTAGCCATAAAATTTATAATCTCTGGGGATACAAGGTCGGCAGCACAAATAAAATCACCTTCATTTTCTCTGTTTTCATCATCAACAACAATAATAATTTTTCCTTGCTTTACATCTTCTATTGCATCAGAAATTTTATCTAAAATCACTTTACTCATGTTTTGTTTTTTAATAGAAATTTTATTGAACTAATTTTTTTCAAAAATAGTCTAAATGGATATGATATTTTATCAAAATTAAATATAGATTTATCAGAGCTTGCTCTATAGATTAAATAGACTCCTAATGGAAGCATTATAGCATTTGGAATTATACTACCAAGAAAGGCATCAATACTTCCGTCTTCTGCAGCATTTCTACTAAAAGTTCCTATAAAATGATAACTTAAAAACAACAGTAATGAGATTACCATTGGTAAACCTATTCCTCCTTTTCTAATTATTGCACCAAGTGGTGCTCCTACAAAAAATAAAATTATCGATGCAAATCCTAAAGCATACTTATCGTATAAATTAGATTTGTGTAAATTGACAATCTTCTCTTTGATAAAAAAATTATCTTTTTGACTATTTAAAACTTGAATATGGCTGTTTGTTAAATTAAGACTTTCTGTTAGTATATCTAGCTGTTTTTTTCTTGGATAATCTTTTAAATGAGTGTTATAGTTTGTGTATAAAATAGAATCTTTGTAAGAGTCATCCTCTCTCACAGTTCTTATAAAATTGGATATTCCAGTTCTTGCATAAAAATTCTTAGAAAAATTATTATATCTAAACACTAAATTTTTTGAAAGAGAATCTATACTAAAATTTAATTGTGAAATATTTTGCATTCTAAAAGTATTGCT
>JABJFE010000126.1 GCA_018662905.1 Flavobacteriaceae bacterium | reverse complement strand
TGCTCCTCTTGAACCAAGAGCTCCATCACCATATACTTTTACTGATCTAACATTTAGTGAGTTTGTTTTAATAGGTCCATTTTCTATGAAATAATTAACATCATTTTCAGAATTACTAATCATAGCATATACTCTCATTTTTAAAAGCTCTTTTTTTTGTAGGCTATCAATAAGCATGATGATATCTTTGGAAAGTCCAGCATCGTCAACAGTCGTCAAACCATTTTTAAAGCATATTTCTTGAGCGCTTACTAAAGCTTTTATTTTATCATCTAAAGAAATTTCTCCAAATGAATTATCAATTAAAGACATAGGTCCATCGATGAGAACTCCAGTTAATTTTCCATTTTTAGACAATAAAGTCCCATTAGTTGATTTTGTTTTAATATCTATTCCCGCGATATCCAAGGCTTTCTGGTTAACTAAATAAGCATGTCCATCAATTCTTTCTAATATGACAGGTGTATTGGGATAAATTAAATCTAATTTTTCTTTATTAGGAAACTCTTTGATTTTCCAATCGTTTTGATCCCATCCTCTTCCCCTAATTATATTATTATCCTTATTTGAGATTTTTTCTAATATTTCATTAAATGATTTAGTTCCAGTCAAATCAATCATACTCTGATTTAATCCAAGGCCATAAAAGTGACAATGAGCATCAATTAAACCGGGTAAAACAGTAGATCCATTAAGATCTATTTTCTGCTTTGTATTGTATTTTGAAAGAATTTCCTCATTTCCAATATCAACGAATTTCCCATCTTTTACGGCAAATGCACTTGCTGTATTAAAATCACTATTTACAGTATAAATATTTCCATTAAATGCAATGAAATCTACTGACTTTTTACAACTTTGAAGAGATGTAAAAAGTACTATTAAAATTAAAATTTGTTTATTTAATTTGATTGAGTTTTTCATAAATTAAATTTGTTTCCCATCCTCTATACAATAAGAACGAGAGAATTTTTTTCTTTTTATTGATTAAGCTTAAGTGGTCTAAAGATGCTAATTTTTTATTAAATAGAGTTTCTAATTTATCTAGATAATCTATTTCGTTAATTTCCTTTAAGCCTTCTTTTAAATTATAGTTTGAAACCTTTCTACTTTTTAGTTCTAAGGTGATTTTTCTTTTACCCCAGTTTTTAATTTTAAATTTTCCTCTGACAAAACTTTTGCAAAATCTAGTTTCATTTAAATAATTTTCACTAATTAAATTAGAAATTATTTGTTCTTTAACCTCAGAGATTACATCAAATGTTTTTAATTTTTTTTCAACTTCATTATGACATCTGTCTTGATATGAGCAATATTGCTTTAGTTTAAATTCTATTTCATTAACTGTAAAATTTCCACTTTTCATTCTTTTAAATTAGTTCATTTTTAGCCAAAAAAAAAGCGGCTAATTAGCCGCTTTTTTATGCATTTATGATTTTACCTTCCTTACTAAAGAATCTAAAATGTAAATAGGTGTAGGCATCTCTTGGGACAACAGTTACCCATCTTTTGTGTTTTAAATACCACTTCATTCTTAGTGAAGGATATTCGCTTTTTAAGTAAGCTGCAACAAATGGATGAACATGTAAAAAAACCTTTACGTTATTGTATTTTTTGCTTGAAAAAACTTTTTCAAGTTTATCATAAATTTTATCTATTAAAACTATTGGAGCTTCAACTGTTCCATTTTGATTTGGATTAGCCTCAATTGTTTTAATCTCCATTTCTGCTCTAACTCTTTGTCTTGTCATTTGAATTAAGCCAATTTTACTTGGAGGTAAAATTTTATGCTTAGCTCTATCAGATTCCATTTCTTTTTTGAAATGGTCAAAAAGAGTTTTTCTATTTTCTGGAGTCATTAAATCTATGAAATCAATAACAATAATTCCACCCATATCTCTTAATCTTAATTGTCTTGCTATTTCGGTAGCTGCAACTAAATTAACTTCAAGGGCAGAGTCTTCTTGATTTTTTGATTTTGTCAATCGATTTCCACTGTTAACATCAATAACATGTAACGCCTCAGTATGTTCTATGATTAGGTAGGCACCTTTACTCATGGTAACGGTCCTTCCGAATGCTGTTTTTATTTGGCGTTCAATTCCATATTCTTCAAAAATTGGATTATGAGATTTATGAAGTTTTACTATTGATTCTTTTTTTGGAGCAATTTGCTTCAAATAATCTTTAATTTCAGAATACATAGATTTTTGATTAACGTATATTCCAGTAAAAGTATCATTAAAATAATCTCTTAAAATTGAAGAGGATCGGTTTAGTTCGCTTTGCACCTTTATAGGCACTTCAGCTCCCTGAATTTTTTTACAAAGGTTGGTCCAACGACTATAAAGATTTTTTAAATCGTTGTCTAATTCTGCAACTTTTTGATCTTTAGCTACAGTTCTTACTATAACTCCGAATCCTTTTGGTTTAATGCTTTGTACAAGTCTTTTTAATCTGCTTTTTTCTTCTCTACTTTCAATTTTTTGAGAAATAGAAATTCTATTAGAGAAAGGAACTAATACTAAATAACGACCAGCAAAAGATAATTCTGAACTTATTCTTGGGCCTTTAGTTGAGATTGGTTCTTTTATTATTTGAACTAAAACAGTTTGATTTGGACTTATAACGTCCGAAATACTTCCTTCTTTA
>JABJFE010000165.1 GCA_018662905.1 Flavobacteriaceae bacterium | reverse complement strand
TTTCTTTTCTTAGGTTTCTTGTTTCCATTTATAAAAGTTTTATTCTTGAATTGACCTTGCAGTTAATTCTGTATTTATACGTGCAATAGTTCTTCTCAAATTCTTTATTTGCATAGGATTTTCAATAGGTGAAATGGCGTGAGTCATTTTAAGATCAGAAAGTTCTTTCTGAAATGAAAGTAATTTTTCACTTAACTCATCTATCGATAATTCTTTTACTTCTTTTTGTTTCATTTTTTAAATTTATGCTTGATAATCTCTTGCAATTATAAACTTTGTTTTAACAGGAAGCTTTTGGGCTGCCAATCTCAATGCTTCTTTAGCAACATCATGAGGAACACCAGAAACTTCAAACATTATTCTACCAGGTTTAACAACAGCTACAAAATATTCAGGAGCACCCTTACCTTTACCCATTCTTACCTCTAATGGTTTTTTGGTAATAGGCTTGTCTGGAAATATTTTAATCCACAACTGGCCTTCACGTTTCATATATCTTGTCGCAGCTACACGAGCAGCTTCGATTTGTCTTGACGTTAAAAAACTTGCATCGATAGACTTGATTCCAAACATACCATTTGAAAGTACATGCCCTCTTTGTGAAAGACCCTTCATACGGCCTTTCTGCATTTTTCTAAATTTTGTTCTTTTTGGTGATAACATTTACAATATATATTTAATTATCTTCTTCTTTGTTTTCTTCCTTTATTTCCTCCTTTTGATTTTGCTGAACTTAAACTTAATCCAACAAGCGGAGATAATTCTCTTTTTCCATATACTTCACCTTTCATAATCCAAACCTTAATACCTAATTTTCCATATGTAGTTTGAGCTTCAACTAAAGCATAATCTATATCAGCTCTAAAAGTTGATAATGGAATTCTACCTTCTTTATATGATTCGGAACGTGCCATTTCTGCACCATTCAAACGTCCAGAAATTTGTACTTTAATACCTTCTGCATTCATTCTTATTGAAGCAGCTATAGCCATTTTAATAGCTCTACGGTAAGAAATTCTACTTTCTATTTGTCTAGCAATACTTGAACCAACAAGTTGAGCTTCAAGTTCTGGTCTTTTAATTTCAATAATATTTAATTGAACTTCTTTACCAGACAATTTTTTAAGCTCCTCCTTTAATTTGTCTACTTCTTGACCTGCTTTACCAATAATAATTCCAGGCCTTGCAGTAGTTATAGTCAACGTAACAAGTTTCAAAGTTCTTTCAATAATAACTCTAGAAACACTAGCTTTTGATAATCTTGCAAAAACATATTTTCTCAACTTATGATCTTCTGCAAGTTTATCTCCATAGTCATCTCCTCCGTACCAATTAGATTCCCAACCTCTAATAATACCTAATCTATTGCCTATTGGATTTGTTTTTTGTCCCATATTAACTTTCTATTGAATTTTGTGAACCTAAAATTAATGTAACGTGATTTGAACGTTTTCTTATTCGGTGAGCTCTACCTTGAGGTGCAGGTCTTAATCTTTTTAACATACCAGCACTGTCAACTCTAATTTCTTTTATAAATAAATTAGCTTCTTCTACATCTGCATCCTCATTTTTAGATTGCCAATTTGTAATAGCAGACATCAAAAGTTTTTCAAGTCTGTTAGAAGCTTCCTTTTGGCTAAATTTCAAAATTGTTAAAGCCATTTCAACTTTTTTTCCTCTTACTGAATCAGCAACAATTCTCATTTTTCTTGGAGATGTTGGGCAATTATTAAGTTTTGCAAAAGCTACTTGTTTTTTTGCTTCCTTAATTTTTTCAGCACTTTGTCTTTTTCTTAATCCCATTGCAAATTAAATTATTTCTTTCCTTTATTTTTTGCTCCAGCATGACCACGAAAAGAGCGAGTTGGAGAAAATTCTCCTAATTTATGACCTACCATATTTTCTGTTACATAGACAGGAACATATTTACGTCCATTATGAACTGCAATCGTTTGCCCGACAAAATCAGGTATAATCATAGATGCTCTAGACCATGTCTTAACAACAGTTTTTTTGTTTGAATCCAAATTTCTTTGAACTTTCTTGATTAAACTATAATGGACATAAGGTCCTTTCTTTAGTGAACGTGCCATTTATTTCTTTTTTCTTTCAATTATATATTTATTACTAGCCTTTTTCTTATCTCTGGTTCTAAATCCTTTAGCAGGTATTCCATTCTTAGATCTTGGGTGACCACCAGATGCTCTTCCTTCACCACCACCCATTGGATGATCAACTGGATTCATTGCTACTGGACGAGTTCTAGGTCTTCTACCTAACCAACGTTTTGAACCAGCCTTTCCATATACAGTTAATTGATGATCAGAATTAGAAACTGAACCAATAGTAGCATAACATGAAGATAAAATTAATCTAGTTTCACCAGATGGCATTTTAACAGTAACAAATTTACCGTCCTTAGCCATAAGTTGAGCAAATGAACCAGCACTTCTTGCAATAGCAGCACCTTTACCAGGTCTCATTTCAATACAAGAAATTATTGTACCTAAAGGGATATCAGAAAGTAAAATACAATTACCTATATCTGGAGATTTTTTTGATCCAGAAACAATTTTATCACCAACTTTTAAACCTTTTAAAGCTACAATGTATCTTTTTTCATTATCATCAAATTTTGTTAAGGCAATAAAAGCTGATCTATTTGGATCATATTCAATTGACATAACCTCAGCAACATCATCATGTCTATTCCTTTTAAAATCAATGATTCTATATCTTTTTTTATGACCACCACCAATGTATCTCATAGTCATTTTACCCTGACTATTTCTACCACCAGAACGTTTTTTTGGAGCAAGTAAGCTTTTTTCAGGCTTATCTGTTGTAATAGCATCGAATCCATTAACAACTCTTCCTCTTTGTCCAGGCGTGATCGGCTTTAGCGCTTTAACTGACATTTTCTATTATTTTTAAAGTTTATTATAAAAATCTATAGTATCTCCTTCAGAAATTTGAACTACAGCTTTTTTAGTAGTAACAGTCTTTCCTCTTTGAATACCTGTTTTCGTATATTTTGTTTTTCTTTCAGCTCCATATCTCATGGTTCTTACCTTATCAACAGAAACACCATAAGCTTGTTCAACAGCTTTTTTGATTTGTACTTTATTTGCATTAGTATCAACTAAAAAAGTAAATCTATTTTTAAGCTCACTATCTGCTGTAGCTTTTTCTGTAATAACTGGTTTAAGTAAAATATTCATACTAACTTAAATTTGATTCAATTTGTTCTAATGAGCTTTCTAAAAAAACTAAGTGTTGAGCGTTCATTATATTATATGTACTAATCTCTGAATTAGTAACAACACTACTACGCTCTAAATTTCTAGCGGATAAATAAACATTTTTATTAATTCCACCTAAGACAAATAATGATTTCTTGCCATTCAAACCAAGTGAATTAACAACATCAGTAAATGATTTAGTTTTAGGAGATTCAAAATCAAAATCTTCTACAACAGAAATAGCTTTCGCTTTTAATTTTAA
>JABJFE010000061.1 GCA_018662905.1 Flavobacteriaceae bacterium | reverse complement strand
TCTGAGTTTTCTTTTAATTGGAGCATTAAGCTTAGGTCAAAAAGATAACTATTAACATTTTCTTTGCATTTTAATTTAGATATTCTGCTTAAATTGTAAGAAACAACAATGCTATGTCTAGAACTATTTATAAGTATACAGTTGAGGTTTTAAAAAAAGTAAGCTTTAATCCAAAATTATTTAAAAGAGAATTAGAAAAGGCATCTAAAAAACTTTTACCTCACGAATATATCGAGTTGATGATTTGGGCAAAAAATTTTAAATTTCAAAACCCACACCTTTATTACGTTGAAGTTTAATTATTTGGATTTATAATTTCAACATCTGTAAAATTTTTAATTTTCTTCATTGAAGATTTTATTAATAAAAACACTTCTTCTATTACATGTTTTTTTAATGTATTGTTTTTATAAATAACACTAATCTCTCTAGAGGGTTCTGGAGTTTTAAAATTATAAACTTTGGCTTTCTGTTTGTCTCTTAAATTTAAAGATGTTAAGTAGGGTATAAGTGAAATTCCATTACCTTTTAAAGATAAGTTTACTAAAGTTTCTAAGCTGTTATTTTTAAATTTTTCATTAAAACTAGCTGATGGAAAGATATTCTCAATGATCTTTCTAAACTCATTTTCTTTGTTTGGAACTAATATGTTTTTACTATTAATTTCAGTCAATTCAATTTCAGTTGAATTATCATTCTTAAGATTTTTAGGAATTATTACTAATATTGGCTCATAATAAAGTGGGAGGATTGTAAAATCATTAATATTTGAGGGAGTTATACCAATAATAAAATCAAGTTCATTGCTTTTCAATGAATCGTAAAGAAGTCTACTTTTATTGGTACTAAAATTAATATTTAAATCAGGATATTTTAATAACAAACTATCTGTAAATAAAGGAAGTACAGTTGATTCCAATGATGAACTTATTCCAATGTTTAGGTTACCAATTATTTTATTTTTTTGATAATTTATTAAATCTTTTACTTTCAAAGATTCGCTTATTATAATTTGAAACTGTTTAACTAACTTTTCTCCAATTTCAGTTGTTTCTACAGGTTTTTTTGATCTGTCAAATATTTTAATATTTAATTCTTTTTCTAGCTTTTGAATTTGCATACTTAAAGATGGCTGCGATACAAAAGATTTTTCAGCTGCTATTGTAAAATTTTGGTACTTGTTTAAGGCAAGTACATACTTAAGTTGATTTATTGTCATATCAATATTTGTTATAAAAATATGAATTTACATAAGAAATACCTATTGAATGATTTCAACTTTAAAGCGAACATTGTCAAGAGGCCATTCTCTTTTATCTGTTTCTAAATCTGATATTTTGTCAACAACATCCATTCCTTTAATCACTTTTCCAAATGCAGTGTAATTTTTATCAAGATGATAAGCACCATTTTTTTTCTTAACTATAAAAAATTCATAAGGTGAAGCTAGTTTATATGGATTTTCAATTTCACTGCTTGGCATTGAAATTATTCCTCTGTGGTGTTTATTACCTTTTTTTGTGTCTGGGGGTAAAAGATATCTTCCAATTTTTCTTCTTTTTTTTGATGTGCTAATATTATCGGAATTGCCCCCTTGAATTATAAAATCTTTAACTACTCTATGAAAAAATTCTCCTTCAAAATATTTCTTTTTTGTTAAATAAATAAAATTAGCCCTGTGGTATGGTGTATTGTTAAATAACTCAACATCTATGTTCCCATAATTTGTAACTATTCTTACTTTGTTTTGCTTGTTTATTTTTCCATATTCAAACAAGAAGGGAATTGCATTTTTATCATTTAAAATAAATTCACTTTTTATTTTTTTTGGTTTTTTAATTATTGTTTTTTTTATTTCTGTTTTTACAGGTTTTTCTACCTTATCTTTACATGAAATTAATAAAAGGCTAATTAAAAGTATTTTATAAAAATGCATTTTACAGATTTTAAAAATTATATTTTAAAAATAAACGATTATAAACTTCCAGGACACAATTACTTATTAAAAATTG
>JABJFE010000023.1 GCA_018662905.1 Flavobacteriaceae bacterium | reverse complement strand
TCTAAATGAAGTATTTTCATTTTTAGAATCCTAAGATAATTTTTGCGATATAGAAAAACAGAAATATTCCAAAAATATCATTACTTGTAGTGATAAAAGGCCCAGTTGCAATTGCGGGATCTATTCCTTTTTTGTCCAAAAGAATTGGAATTGATGTACCGATTAAAGCAGCGACCACTATAACACAAAGCATAGAAAGTGAAATAGTTATACTAAGTTCAATTGGAAGATTAGTGGCTAAGCCAAATAGTATTGTTAAAATTCCTAAAATAACTCCGTTTATTAAACTTAGTCCAAGCTCTTTTAAAAGTCTATTAACCAAACTTCCTTTAACAACATCATTTGCTAAACCTTGAACTATAATAGCCGAAGATTGTACTCCAACATTTCCCGCCATTGCGGCAATAAGAGGAGTAAAGAAAAATAGAGTTTTGTAGCTAGGGTGAGTCATCACATCTTCAAATCCTTCTAAAATAAAGACACTTCCAAGCCCTCCAACTAAACCTAAAAACAGCCAAGGCAATCTAGCTTTTGTAAGTTCTAAAATTGAATCGTCTGCTTCAACATCCCCTTGAACTCCAGCTGCAAGTAAATAATCTTCTTCAGCTTCTTCTTTTATAAAGTCAATAATATCATCAATTGTAATTCTACCCACTAATTGCTTTTTATTATCAACAACCGGAATTGCCTCAAGATCGTATTTAGACATTATTTTTGCCACTTCCTCTCCATCTTCAAAAACATTGACTGAATCAACTTTTGGAATGTAGATGTCTTTAATTAAATTTTTTGCTGGTGATGTTATCAAATCTTTTAAAGATAGTCTTCCAATTAGTTTTTGTTTATCATCAACAACATAGATTGAATGTACTCTTGTAACGTTTTCACCTTGTTTTTTGATTTCTTTTAAACATTTTGTTACCGACCAGTTTTCATTTACCTGGACTAACTCTTTTGCCATTAAACCACCTGCAGAATCTTCTTTATAGGATAAAAGTTCTTTTAAATCATCTGCTAAATCATTATCACTTATTTCAGAAATAACTTCTTCTTTTCTTTTTTCTGAAAGCTCACCTAAAATATCAGCTGCATCGTCACTGTCTAATTCTTCTATTTCATCCGCAATTTCTTTTACTGAAAGAACTTTAAGTATTTTCTCTCTTACATCTTCGTCAAGTTCAGTTAAAATTTCTGAAGTTTTTTCGCTGTCAAATAATTTTATTAAATAAACCCCTTGATCTTCATTTAACTCATTAATAATTTCTGCCATATCGGCAAAATGAATATCCTTAACAATCTTTTTAAGAGGAGTGTTTTTTTTTGCTAAAATTAAATTAGCAATTTTTTTTAAGAGTTTTTCGCTAAGTTGAAATGTTTCCATTTGCAATAATATTGGTTAGATGCACAAAATCATCAACACTTAAGGTTTCAGGGCGTCTTCCAAAGATAACATCTTCTTTTATATTATCACTTAAATTAAAAACTTTTAGACTATTTCTTAATGTTTTTCTTCTTTGCTGAAATGATGTTTTTACAATTTTAAAAAATAAAATTTCGTCACAGTTTAATGTTGGTTTAATTTTTCTAGTTAATCTAATTACACCTGAATTTACTTTTGGAGGAGGAGTAAATTGAAGAGGATCTAGGGAAAGTATAAATTCTGCATTGTAAAATGCTTGAACTAAAACAGAAAGTATTCCATATGTTTTAGATCCTGGAGTTTCACATATTCTTTTAGCAACTTCTAATTGAAACATACCAACTACCGTGTGTACCACATTTCTATTTTCTATTGCTTTAAATATGATTTGTGAAGAAATGTTATATGGAAAGTTGCCAATTATTCCAATTGGACTTTTGAAATCACTTAATTCTAATTTCAAAAAATCTTCTTCGATTATAGAGTCTTTTATTATAGGATAGTTTTCTTTTAAATATTCTACTGACTCATTATCTATTTCTACGAAATATGCTCTTTTATTCAAGTTGATAATATGCTGTGTTAATATCCCCATTCCAGGACCAACTTCAATTATAGAATCTATGTTTTGGTAATTAATACAGTCAACTATTTTTTTAGCAATTTCAGAACTATTTAAAAAATGTTGACCTAGTTTTTTTTTGGGTTTTACTAAACTGTTTTTAAGTTTATATTTTTTCAAAACCTGTATAGTTTGTTAATACTTTAGGAATTTTAATAGAATTTTCGTCTTGAAAATTTTCTAAGATACAAGCAACTATTCTTGGAAGTGCTAGAGAACTTCCGTTTAAGGTATGTGCTAAACTTTTAGCTCCATTATTGTCAATCCTTAATTTAAGTCTATTTGACTGAAAAGTTTCAAAATTTGAAACGGAACTAACCTCAAGCCATTTTTTTTGAGCAGCTGAATAAACTTCAAAATCATATGTTAAGCAAGAAGTAAAGCCAAGATCACCGCCACATAGTCTTAAAATCCTAAAGGGCAATTCAAGTTCAATTAAAATATTTTTTACATGTTCAACCATTAGCTCTAACGATTGGTATGATGTTTCAGGGTTTTCAATTCTAACTATTTCAACTTTATCAAATTGATGTAACCTGTTTAAACCTCTAACATGAGCGCCATAACTTCCAGCTTCTCTTCTAAAGCAAGGAGTGTAGCTAGTTAAACAAATTGGTAGTTCAGAAGATTTAACAATAGTATTACGAAAAATATTAGTCACAGGAACTTCCGCAGTAGGTATTAAATATAAATTGTCTTCATTAATACGGTACATCTGTCCTTCTTTGTCTGGAAGTTGACCCGTACCCATACCAGAATCTTCATTTACTAAAATTGGAACCTGAATCTCTTTATAACCTGCCTGAGTGTTTTTATCGATAAAATAATTAATTAAAGCTCTTTGTAGCTTGGCCCCTTTATCTTTGTATACAGGAAAACCTGCTCCTGCTATTTTATTACCTAACTCAAAATCAATAATATCAAGTTTAGCAGCTAAATCCCAGTGGGGCAAAGCCCTTTCATTTAGTTCAGGTATATCACCATGAACAAATATTTCTAAATTGTCTTCTTCTTTAGATCCCATTGGAACAAGTTCATTTGGGGTGTTTGGGATCTCTATTAATAATGAATTCAATTCACTAGAAATAGTTGAAAGCTTAAGTGATAAATTTTTACTTTCCGTTTTTAAATTTCCAGCCTTTCCTTTTAAAAGAGTTGCTTTTTTAATTTCGCCGGATTTAAATAAACCACCAATATCTTTTGCTAATTTATTTGATTTTGAAAGAACATCATCAAGATTTGATTGTGTGGATCTTCTAAGCTTATCAGTTTCTATTATTTTATCAAGCTTACTTTTAACGTCTATATTTCTTTTAGACATTAAAGAACTTATTTTATCTACATTATTTATTATTTCAGAAACTAATAACATTTTTATTTTTTTATAAAATTAATCAATAATATCAATAATTGAATTACAATTGATTTTGTCTTTTTGAATTTGAGTTTTTAAAAGCTCTAGCGAATCAAACTTCACTTCATCTCGAATAAATTGTTTAATATCAACGCTAATTTTTTTATCATATAAATCTCCTTCAAAATCAAAAAAGTTTATCTCTATCGTTTTAAAACTTTCGCTTAGTGTAGGTTTTATTCCAATATTCATCATACCAAAAACTTGTTTTTTGTTAATAATAGACTCAATTAGATAAACCCCATTTTTAGGCAGAAGCTTATATCCTTCGCTCATTTCAACATTTGCTGTAGGAAATCCTATAGTTCTTCCAATACTTTTCCCGCGAACTATTCTTCCGCACAGAGACACATCATGTCCAAGATATTCTTTGGCTGTAGAAATATCACCTTCACTAATTGCTTTTCTAATTTTAGTTGAACTAATTGCGATATTA
>JABJFE010000083.1 GCA_018662905.1 Flavobacteriaceae bacterium | reverse complement strand
TAGGGTGGCAAGATACTTCTGTTCCGTTTTGGAACAATAAAACGAATTATAATAAACTATATAATACACCTAACATGGAACTCTTGGCTGAGATGGGTGTGAAATTTACTAATGCTTATGCAACTCCTGTTTGTTCTCCATCTAGAATTAGCTTAATGACAGGAATGAACGCCGCAAAACATAGAGTTACTAACTGGACTCTTCATCCAAACAAAAAGAAACCAGCTGAAATTAATCATAAATCTTTTGAATTTCCTGATTGGAACTATAATGGGTTGTCAACTTCGGATTCAATTAATAATTCAGTGTATGCTACACCTCTTCCTCAAGTTTTAAAAGATAACGGTTATTATACAATTCATGCAGGTAAAGCTCATTTAGGTGCTATTGGATATCCTTCCTCAATCCCCTTAAATATTGGATTTGATATTAATATAGCTGGACACGCTGCTGGAGCTCCGCAAAGTTACTTGGGTCTAGATAATTTTGGAAACAATGATCCAAAAAATAAAATATGGGCTGTTCCTGGTCTTGAAAAATATCATGGAAAAGATATTTTCTTGACTCAAGCAATAAGTGAAGAAGTTTTAGAGAAATTACAAAAACCTATTAATTCAAAATCTCCATTTTTTCTTTATTTTTCTTTATATAATGTTCATGCTCCCTTAATGGAAGATAATCGCTTTGTTGAGAAATATAAAAATATTGGTTTAAAAAACTCTGAAATTAAATATGCTTCTATGGTTGAAAGTATGGATCATGCTTTAGGTGTTGTGTTGGATGAACTTAAAAAGAAAAATATTTTAGAAAACACAATTGTTGTATTTATGTCTGATAACGGAGGATTAAGTGCAGTTGCTAGAGAAGGAGAAAAGCATAATCATAATTATCCTTTAAAAAGTGGAAAAGGATCAATATATGAGGGGGGTATAAGAGTTCCTATGATTGTTTATTCACCATTTCATAATTCCAATATTAAGGAAATTAACCACCCAGTTATAATTGATGATTTCTTTCCATCGATCTTAGAATTTACTGGTTCAGAAAACAGTAGTTTAGCCCAAGAAATAGACGGTCAAAGTTTTGTACCTCTATTGAAAAACGAAGTCATAGAAAATAAACCATTATTTTGGCATTACCCTAATTGGTGGGGACCAATTGGACCTGGAATTGGTAGTTACAGTGCCGTTAGACAGGGTAAATGGAAATTTATTTATTTTCATGATACTCAAATCATCGAACTGTATAATTTGGATAAGGATATTTCTGAAAATAATAATTTAATTTCTATAAACACTTCAAAATCTCAGTTACTAGCTAATGTTTTAACAAAATATTTAAAATCAGTTGATGCGCAAATGCCTTTCAATAAAATCACTAATTCAATAGTGCCATGGCCAGATGAACATACTTTATTTAATTAATGAAAAAATCTAATCTTCCTCAAAAAACTTGTCCTATTTGCAATTTTCCATTTTCATGGAGAAAAAAATGGGAAAAAAACTGGGATAATGTTGTTTATTGTAGTCAGAAATGTAGAATGTCAAGTAAGAAAAAAACATGATTAAAAAGTGGTGGAAGGAACAAGTTGTTTATCAGATTTATCCAAGATCTTTTTATGATTCTAATAACGACGGAATAGGGGACATTAAAGGAATAATTTTAAAGTTAGATTATTTAAAATTATTAGGTATTGATATAATATGGATTAGCCCTCATTTTGATTCTCCTAACGACGATAACGGATATGACATAAGAAATTACAAGAAAGTAATGGAGGAATTTGGAAGTATGCAGGACTTTGATCAATTGTTAAAGGAAGTTCATATTCGAAAAATGAAGTTAATAATTGATTTAGTTGTTAACCACACAAGTGATGAGCACGATTGGTTTATTGAAAGTAAATCATCACAAAACAATAAATTTAGAGACTATTATATTTGGAAAGAAGGAGACAAAAAAAATCCACCAAATAACTGGACTTCTTTTTTTGGAGGTTCTGCTTGGAAAAAAGATCTAATTTCTAACGATTATTATTTACATTATTTTTCTAAAAAACAACCTGATTTAAATTGGGAAAACAATAAAGTCAGAAAAGAAGTTCATGAACTAATGAAATTTTGGTTAGAAAAAGGAATTGATGGTTTTAGAATGGATGTTATCCCTTTTATTTCCAAAGATCAAGACTTTAATAACTTATCAAAAAAAGAACTTTTAAATCCAGAGAAAGTATATGCTTCAGGACCAAGGCTACATGAGTTCTTGAAAGAAATGAATTCAAAGGTTCTTTCTAAATATGATATTGTTTCAATTGGTGAAGCATTTGGTATTAGTAAGGATACAATGATAAAATTATCTGATGAAAGAGAAGAGGAACTTGATTTAGTTTTTCTATTTGATATTGTAAGAATTGGTCGTGATAATTGGATTCAAAACAAATGGAATTTAGTTCAATTAAAAAAATTATTTAAAACTCAGTCTAATGTAGATGAATTTCACTGGCCTACAGTTTTTTTAAATAATCATGACAATCCAAGAAGTGTAAGTAAATATGGAAATGATAAGGATTATAGAATTAAATCTGCAAAATTATTAGCAATGCTTACATTAACTCAAAGAGGAACACCCGTATTATATCAAGGAGAAGAAATTGGTATGACAAACCATAATTTTGATAATCTAAGTCAATTCGATGATTTGGAGGTTCTTGGAAATCTAGATAAAGCTATGGGATCAGGAATTAGTAAAAAAGACTATATAACTCATCTAAATAATACATCAAGAGACCATTCCAGAACAACAATGCAGTGGAGTAGCGGCACGAAGGGAGGTTTTAGTAATGGAAATAATAATTGGTTTTTATCTAATCCAAATCATGATAGAATCAACGTTGAAAATGACTTGAACAATGAAGATTCGATTTTTCATTTTTACAGAAAACTTTTACAGATAAGAAAACAGTCAAAAGATCTTATTTACGGAGATTATCTTGATTTAGATCCTAATCATCAAAACATCTTTATGTATCAAAGAGTTGGACTCAAAACAACATATTTAATGATTTTAAACATGTCTGATAGTTCAATAAATTATAATTTTGATAATTTAATGGAATACAGTTTAGAGTTTTCTAATAGAAATACGAAACCAAGAATTTCATCTAAACATATCGAATTACTTGCTTGGGATGCTTTAATGTTTAAAAAATAAAATATTATGATAAATGATGTAGAAATTTCTTGGTTTGCCCCGATATGTGATGGAGATGATGACATTTTAGGGTCAAGAAATCCAAATTATAAAAGTACATGGGAAAATACATCAAGAATTATTAAAACAGCAGATGAGTTGGGTTATACTAATGTATTATGTCCTTCATCCTTTCAAGTTGGTCAAGATACTCTGACATATGTCTCTGCAATGGCCACCTTGACTAAACAAATAAATTTTTTGGCAGCAATAAGATGCGGTGAAGTTCATCCTCCAATGCTAGCTAGGGCTATAGCAACGTTAGACCATATTTTAAAAGGAAGACTGACTATAAATATAATATCCTCTGATTTACCAGGAAATAAACTTGAATCTTCAAAGCGATACGCAAGATCCAGAGAAGTTATAGAAATATTAAAACAAGCTTGGACAAAGGACGAAATTAATTTTAAGGGAGATTTTTATAATATTAATTTAAGTTCTGCTCCAGTTAAGCCTTTTCAACAAAATGGTGGGCCTTTACTATATTTTGGTGGTTATTCACCCGACGGAGTTGATTTGTGTGCTGAGCATTGTGATGTATATTTAATGTGGCCAGATACTGAGGACAAATTACAAATTTTGATATCTAATATGAAAACTAAGGCGCTTGTTTATAATAGAACAGTAGAGTTTGGACTTAGGGTTCATGTTATAGTTAGAGAAACAGAGCGAGAAGCTAAAGATTATGCTAATAAATTAATCTCAAATTTAGATTTTGAAAAAGGTGAGGATATTAAAAACAGAGCTCAGGATGCAAAATCACTGGGAGTTTCAATGCAATCTTCACTAAGAACAAGATCTGATAAAGATTATTATGTAGAATCTAACCTTTGGACTGGAATAGGGTTAGCTAGATCTGGATGTGGAGCTGCAATTGTTGGAGATCCAGATCAGGTTTATAATAAATTAAAGAGATATGTAGATATGGGTATAAAATCATTTATTCTGTCTGGATATCCGCATCAAAATGAATGTGAGTTATTTGCTAAATATGTTTTACCAAAATTCAATAATATTCATTTTTCAAAAAAATTTAACAGAGTACCTAAATCTAATCCAGATAGTCCATTAGGAAACGGATTAAGAAAATAAATATTTATGATAGATTTTGCTATAGTTATATTCTATTTTATTTTAATTTTTTTCGTAGCACTAAAAGGAAAGGTTAATAAAAAAAGTTCAGCTGACGAGTATTTTCTTAGTAATAGAAATCTTAAATGGTACTCAGTTGCATTGTC
>JABJFE010000026.1 GCA_018662905.1 Flavobacteriaceae bacterium | reverse complement strand
TTTGAATTTATTAACGTTAAAATCTATATAATTCAAATATTTTAAGAACAAGTATCTAAAAAAAAATCTTGAGGATATCCTTGTGAAAAAACTCATTTTTTTTCTTCCCAAAGAAACTTCAAGAAAGGTGCTACAGTGAAATAGCATTTGACTAGGGTTTAAAGTTCCCCATTTAGGAGAGCTACTTTCATTTAATTTTTTCAAATATTTCTCAATATTATTTGAATCTAAATGCATATTATAAATATAAAAAAAAACCTCACTTGAAAAAATGAGGTTTAAATGGTGATCGCGAGAGGATTCGAACCTCTGACCGTCTGCTTAGAAGGCAGATGCTCTATCCAGCTGAGCTACGCGACCTTTTTTTTGACGAATGCAAATGTAAAAAAATATGTTTAAATTTATGGAAATCGAATGGTTTTATTTAATTTAAAAATATGAATATACTATCTACTTTATTATTTCTACAAAAATTTAACGTAAATCATGATAATATGAGCACTTATGCTTCCATATTACTTTGGGTAGTTCCTGGCTTTATGGTTCTTATGATTATTGAAGTTCTTTATGGCCACTTCACTGATAAACAAACTTATTCTTTTATGGATACTTTATCTAGCCTTAGCTCTGGAATAACAAATGTTTTAAAAGACTCTTTAGGTTTAGTTTTAGTTATATTGTCCTATCCATATATTCTAGATGCTATTGCTGTTTTTGATTTAGAATCTAGTGTATTATTATACATTGTAGCTTTTATTTGTATTGATTTTGCTAGTTACTGGAATCATAGATTAAATCATAAAGTAAATATATTTTGGAACCGTCATGTTATTCATCATAGTAGTGAAGAATTTAATTTAGCATGTGCATTAAGACAAAGCATTTCAGCATGGATTGGTTTTGGGGCATTATTTCTAATTCCTGCTGCCTTTTTTGGAGTTCCCCCTCAACTTATAACTCTTCTTGCTCCAATTCATTTATTTGCTCAATTTTGGTATCATACCAGACATATAGGAAAACTAGGTTTTTTAGAATACATAATAGTTACCCCATCTCAACACCGAGTGCATCATGCAATTAATCCTATTTATATTGATAAAAATCTTTCTGCAATATTTTGTATTTGGGATAGAATTTTTGGAACATTTCAGGAGGAGTTAGATCAAGAACCACCAGTTTATGGAGTTTTAAAACCTGTAAATACTTGGAACCCATTATTAATTAACTTTCAACATGCTTTTAATGTAATTCAGGATGCGTACAATACTTCTAGTTTTAAAGATAAACTTAGAATATGGTTTATGCCTACAGGATGGAGACCTAGTGATATAATAGAAAAATTTCCTAGACCTATAACAACAGATCATTTCAATCGTGAAAAGTACAGTCCTGATTATTCATTTTTCATGAAGTTCACTGCAATCTTTCATTTTGTTTTAATTAACTTTTTACTTTACTTCTTCTTAAGTAATTTTTCTATAATAGAATCAGATTTAAAGATAGTTTTTGGTTTAATTATTTTTGTTTCTGTTTTTGGATTTACTTCTCTTTTAGATTTACAATCTTGGGCTCCGTTTTTTGAAATTTTTAGATCTCTATTTACAATTATTATTCTTTATTCATTTAATGATTATGCTTTATTTATTAATCATCCAATTGAGTTTTTTTTAATAATAACTTATTTTATTTTGAGTAGTCTAATTTCAGTTGTTATAATTTTTAATAAAAATCACTCAATGATTAAATTCAATAATGCAAATTCTTAAAACTCTATTAATATTATTAACATTTTCTAGCGTTTTTTCTCAAGACAACTGGGAACCTTTAATCAATAGTAATAACCTAAATAATTGGGAAATTAAACAAGGATCCGCAAAATTCGTTTTAGAAAATGGAGTTATTTCAGCAACTTCAATTTTAAACACACCAAGTACATATTTAGGCACAAAAAAACAATACGATAATTTTATTTTAGAATTTGAGGTATTTGTTGATGAAGGTTTGAATTCTGGTGTTCAATTTAGAAGTTCGAGTAATGATAATGTCCCCGAGCATAGTCGAGTGTATGGATATCAATTTGAATTGGACACAAACGAATACAGAGGTTGGTCTGGGGGTATTTATGATCAATCTAGAAAAAACTTTTTTCTTTATCCAATAACTAGAAATGAAAAAGGAAGAAAAGCATTTAAAAATGGAGAATGGAACAAGGCTAGAATTGAAGCAGTAGGAAACTCTATTAAAACTTGGGTTAATGGCATTCAGTGTACTAAT
>JABJFE010000155.1 GCA_018662905.1 Flavobacteriaceae bacterium | reverse complement strand
TAAAATTATAATTAGAGATAATTGTTTCATGTTATAAATTTGTAATTTGCGCAAAAATATACAAATTATGAGAAATCCCTTGACTTACATCATCTTCTTTTTAATTTTTTCAATTTCTTGTACTTCACCCGTTGTTTACAATAATCAAATCAAAGCGGATTTAACGTTTTTGTCTTCGGATGATTTGGAGGGTAGAGCTACTGGAAGTGATGGAGAAAGAATTGCTGCTAGTTATGTTTCAAAAAGATTTAAAGAATTGAATGTAGAAGCTAAAGGGTCTATTAATTATTTACATCCTTTTTCTTTTAAACCAAAATCTCATCCACATGAAGAAATAAAGTTTAATGATTCCTTGAAAAATAATGGAATTACGGGTAATAACGTAATTGGTTTTATAGATAATAATTCATTAAATACTATTGTTATTGGTGCACATTATGATCATCTGGGTTTTGGAGATGAAGGTTCCTTATACAGAGGAAGTGAAACTAAGATTCACAATGGCGCAGATGATAATGCTAGTGGAGTTTCATTAATGCTGGATTTGGCTGGAAAACTTCTAGATATTAATAAGAATAATAATTATTTATTTATTGCTTTTTCAGGTGAAGAAATGGGTCTTTTGGGTTCAAATTTCTTTGTTAAAAATCCAACTGTTGATATTTCATCAATTAATTATATGATAAATATGGATATGGTTGGAAGATTGAATGACGAAAAATCTCTTGCAATTTATGGACTTGGTACTTCTCCTATTTTTAAACAAACTATAAAATCTAATAATAAAGTTTTTAAAATAATTGAAAATGAGTCTGGAGTTGGACCATCTGATCATACATCATTTTATTTACAAGATATTCCTGTCTTACATTTTTTTACAGGACAGCATGAGAATTATCATAAGCCTAGTGATGACAGTGATTTGATTAATTACGAAGGTTTGGATTTAATCTCAAACTATATATTTTCTATAATTTCAGATCTCGATGATAATGGAAAGTTGCCATTTAGAAAAACTAAAAATGAAAGTCAAGAATCTCCGAGATTTAAAGTGTCGCTGGGTGTTATTCCTGATTATTTGTATGATGGTAAAGGAATGAGAATTGATGGAGTTTCATCTGGAAGACCTGCTGAAAAAGCAGGATTTATAAAAGGTGATATTATTACTAAATTAGGTGAATCTAAAATAGAAGACATGATGTCTTATATGAAAGCTCTGTCTAAATTAAAAAGTGGTGATTTAGTTAAGGTTGAATACAAAAGAGATAATACTATATCTTCAAAAAATGTTACTTTCTAGAATAATCTAGATTTAATATTTAAATAGTTTTCTTAACTTATAGTTTGATATGAAAAAACTATATTTTATAATTTCACTCCTTTTTTTTTCGTGTTCCGAAAATAAAGTATCGATTGATATTCCAACTCTCTCAAAATATAATATCATTTCAGATTATTCCGACGTTGCGGACACATTAAATGTTTATTTAAACAGTACTCTTGGTGTAAGGTTAGAGGTTTCAGATATCCAAAGAAAAAAATCAATAATTTTAGTTGAAAAATCTGATCTGAATAAAGATTTTATTTCTATAAGTTATAAAGATTCTTTAATTACAATTTCTGCTAATAATAAGAGAAATTTATATTATGCCACATATGATTTTATAGAAAAATTTTTGAATGTCAATTGGTTGTCAACTGATTTTACATACTATGAAAATTTAAAATCAATAAATTTTCCGAAAAACTACTCATATTATTATGAGCCCCCTGTTTTGACAAGAACAGTTCATTCAAAACTATTTTACAGAGATTCGGCATTTGCTGATAAACTAAAAGTTACTAATGAAGCTTTTCCTAGATATGTGCCAAATGCTAGAGTTCATACTTTTCATCGTTTTCTTCCATACGACGTTTTTTATAACAAAAATCCTGAATATTATGCTTTAAGAAATGGTAAAAGATTACCTACTCAACTATGTTTGACAAATTCTGATGTTTTAAAAATTGTTAAGGATAGTGTAGTTTCTTTTTTTAACAAATCTCCAAATTCAGATGTGATTTCTGTAAGTCAAGATGATAATACACAATACTGTCAGTGCGAGAAGTGTTCAAAAATTGATAATGAGGAAGGAAGTCCAGCTGGAACTATGATACACTTTGTTAATGCTGTAGCTGAATCATTTCCAAATAAAACAATATCAACACTAGCTTATCAATACACTAGGAAACCTCCTAAAATTAAGCCTGCTAAAAATGTTTTAATAACATTATGTTCTATTGAATGTGATAGAAGTGTTCCAATAGAATTAGGCTGTAAAGATTTTAGTTCTGATTTGAAAGGTTGGTCACAGTTAACTGATAACATTAGAATCTGGGATTATACAACTCAGTTTACAAATTTCTTGGCACCTTTTCCAAACTGGGGAACTATAAAGCCAAATATAAATTTGTTTGTTGATAATAATGCTAAATGGATTTTTGAACAACATTCAAATAATGATAGTGAGCTATTTGAACTTAGAAGTTATATTATGGCAAAGCTACTTTGGAATCCAAATTTAGATTTTCAAACACTGTTAAATGAATTTAATAATAAATACTATGGAAGTGGTGGTAAGTATATTTCTGAATATGTAAATAGTATACAAAACCAGATTGATAATACTTCTTTTTTTCTTTTCTTATATGGTGATCCTTCTCAGGGATTTGATTCTTTTTTAAGTCCTGAAAATCTTTTAAACTATGACATGTTGTTTAACAAAGCTCTAAGCAGTGTTGAGTTAGATTCAGAATATTACAAAAGAATTCTAAGATCTAAAATCTCGATTGATTATGCAGTTCTAGAGTCTTACAGAAAAAATTTTTCTAATTTATATCAATTAACCAAAACAGAAAATAATATAAAAAGTATAAATCCTAAATTGATAAACAGACTTAATGCATTTAGTGAGACTTGTAATGATAACGATATAACTTATATGAATGAAATGGGTTTCACTGTTTCTGATTACATCATAAACTATAGAAATGCCCTAAAAACTGCTATTAAGGAAAATCTGGCAAGTTTTAAAAACGTCACATTACATACGGATCCTAAAAAATATGCAAATGAAGATCCTAGTGTATTAACTGATGGTGCTTTAGGTGGAAATAGTTTTTATTCTAATTGGTTAGGTTTTGAGGGTAATAATTTAAATGCTGTAATAGATTTAGACGAGTCTAAAGAAATAAAATCTTTGAGTATGAATTTCCTTCAAGTTACTAATCATATTGTTTTTTTTCCTGATCAGGTTGAGTTTTTTTACTCAAATGATAATGTAAAATGGACAAGTTTAGGGAAAGTTTCTAATAAATTTGATCTTTCTCCAAAAAGTAAGGTGAATGATATTCAAACATTTTCCATTAATGTAGGGAAATTAAATACTAGATATGTAAAAGTAATTGCAGATAATATTAGTAAAGCGCCTATTTGGCACCATGGAGCTGATTTGCCATCTTGGATATTTGCTGATGAATTAATAATTGAATAATTAAAAATCTTATGAAAAAATATATTTTATCTATTGATGCTGGTACAACTAGTTCAAGAGCTATTTTATTTGATAAAAATGGAAAACAAGTTTCTATATCACAGTTTGAATTTACTCAGATTTTTCCAAAAGAATCTTGGGTTGAACATGATCCAATTGAAATATGGAACACTCAATTAAAAGCAATTCATGATGTTATAAAAAAATCTAATATCAGTATTGATGAAATTGATTCAATTGGGATCACAAATCAAAGAGAAACAACAGTTATTTGGAACAAACATACTGGAAAACCTGTCTATAATGCTATAGTTTGGCAGGATAGAAGAACCGCTTCATTTTGCGATGAATTAGATAGTTTAGGAAAAGCGAATACTTTTTATAACAAAACAGGATTACTTTTAGATGCTTATTTTTCAGGAACAAAAATTAAATGGATTTTGGATTCAGATTTGTCAATAAGAAAAGCTGCAGAAAACGGGGACCTTTTGTTTGGGACAATTGACACTTGGCTTATTTGGAATTTAACTAATAGAAAAATACATGCCACTGATTACACAAATGCTAGTCGTACATTACTTTTTAATATTCATACATTAACTTGGGATGACGAGTTATTATCAATTTTAGATGTTCCCAAAAACATGCTTGCTAAAGTTTTTGATAGCTCAGAGAAAATTGGAGTTACTGATTTCGAAATTTTAGGGTTTGAAATTCCTATTTGTGGTATTGCTGGTGATCAACAAGCTGCATTGTTTGGTCAAATGTGTATTGAACCAGGAGATGTAAAAAACACATATGGAACAGGTTGCTTTTGCATGATGAACACAGGAAACAAGCCAGTCAAATCTAATAATAGAATGTTGACTACTATTGGATGGAAAATTGGCGATAATACGACTTATGCATTGGAAGGTAGTGTATTTATTGCTGGAGCAATAGTTCAATGGTTAAGAGATCAATTGAATATTATTAATGATGCCTCAGAAATCGAAGATTTAGCAAAGACAGTAGAAAATAATGGTGGAGTTACTTTTATTTCTGCTTTGTCTGGGCTTGGAGCACCATATTGGAATCCTAATGCTACTGGCGCGATTATGGGAATAACTAGAGGAACAAAAAAAGGACACATTGCAAGAGCAGCATTAGAAGCAATAGCTTTGAGATCTAGAGAAATAATAATTGAAATGCAAAAAGATTCAGAAACTACTTTTGATAAATTAAAAGTAGATGGTGGTGCAAGTAATAATAATCTTTTGATGCAAATCCAATCAAACTTTTTACAAGCTCAAGTAATTAGACCTAAAATAACTGAAACTACAGCGTTAGGAGTTGCTTTTTTTGCAGGATTAGCTTCAGGATTTTGGAACTCTGTTAATGAGATAAAAAGTATTTGGGAAGTTGAAAAGAAATTTGATCCTCAATTGGTTGAATATGATAAAAAAGTTATTTCTAATTGGGAAGATAGAATTAAAAAAGTTCTTTAAAATTGAACAGATCTTCAAATATTAACTTATTAAACAATAATAAAAAATATGATTTTATTATAATTGGTGGTGGAGCTTCAGGACTAGGTTGTGCTTTAGATGCCTCATCAAGAGGGTATTCTGTTGTCTTATTAGAAAAATTTGATTTTTGTAAAGGAACATCCTCTAGAAGTACTAAGCTTATTCACGGTGGAGTTAGGTATCTAGAGAAGGGACAAATTGGATTGGTCTATGAAGCTTTAAAAGAAAGAGATATATTAAAAAAAAATGCTCCTCATCTAGTTAAACAAGTTGGTTTTTTAATTCCTGTTTACAATTATTTTTTCAAATTTTATTATTTTTTTGGATTAAAGATTTATGATTTTAT
>JABJFE010000027.1 GCA_018662905.1 Flavobacteriaceae bacterium | reverse complement strand
TAATTTTGAATATAGTGCTGGTCTAACTGAAATGGCTTTATTAGGTTGTTTAGCTCAACGGTTTAATGCAGATTTAAAATACAACGCAGACAAAATGAAAATTACTAATAGAAAAGACGTTAATGCTTTTTTGAAGCCACCCGTTAGAAAAGGTTGGTCATACGGAGAACAATTTTGAATTATATAATCATATTTATCTTATTTTAAAAAATTATAAATAAGGACTTAAAAAATATTTTGTAAATGGAAACAAACTTTGATGCAATTGTTATTGGTACGGGAATAAGTGGAGGATGGGCTGCTAAGGAACTATGTGAAAAAGGATTAAAAACTCTTGTTTTGGAAAGAGGAAGAATGATTAAGCATGTTGAGGACTATAAAACAGCTAACACTGAAGATTGGGAATTTCCAGCTGGAGATGTTATTACTCAAGAAATTAAAAAAAGACAACCTAAACAAAGTAGAACCGGTTATGTGAATACAGAATCAACTAAAGATTTTTTTGTTGATGATATTGAACATCCTTATAACGAGAAAGAAAGATTTGACTGGATTCGAGGATATCATGTTGGAGGAAGGTCATTGCTATGGGCAAGACAAAGTTACAGGTTAACTCCTTTTGATTTTGTAGCTAATAAAGAAGATGGATATGGTGTAGATTGGCCTATAAGATATAAAGATTTAGCACCTTGGTATGATTATGTAGAAAACTATATTGGAGTTAGTGGTGAAAATTTAAATTTAAATCAATTTCCAGATCAAAAACTTCTTAAACCAATGGAATTAAATTGTGTAGAGAAAGTTTTACAAAAATCAATTTCAAATAAATATTCTAATAGACATATGACTATCGGAAGGGTAGCTCACATTACTGAAGGTACTAAACCTGGACTTGGAAGATCAAATTGTCAATTTAGAAATAGATGCAGAAGAGGATGTCCTTATGGAGCGTATTTTAGTAGTAATTCATCAACATTGCCTGCAGCAGCAGATACTGGTAACATGACATTAAGACCAAATTCGGTAGTGTATGAAATAATTTATGATGAACATAAGAAAAAGGCAACTGGCGTAAAAATTATTGATTCAGAGACTAAGTTGACTTATGAATTTAAATCTAAAATTATTTTCATGTGTGCTTCAACTGTACCATCTACATCTATTTTAATGCAATCTAAATCCAATAGATTTCCAAACGGACTTGGGAATGATTCTGGTGAGCTTGGACATAATATTATGGACCATCATTTTCAAATTGGAGCAGATGCAACTTATGAAGGTTTTGAGGATAAATATTATACAGGAAGAAGACCAAACGGTATTTATATTCCAAGATTTCAAAATATTGGTGGAAAAACTAATAGTAAAGATTTTCTCAGAGGCTACGGCTATCAAGGAGGAGCAAGTAGAACAGACTGGACTGAACTTGTTAAAGAGGCATCCTATGGCGAAAAATTAAAACAAGCTGTCATAAAACCAGGAAAATGGAAAATGGGTTTAAATGGTTTTGGGGAAGTTTTACCATACCATGAAAATAAAATGTATTTAAATTATGATAATACAGATAAATGGGGGCTTCCTACAGTTACTTTTGATGCAAAGCTTAGAGAGAATGAATTAAATATGAGAAAAGATATGCAATTAAAAGCTATGGAAATGTTGGATAATGCTGGCTTTAAAAATGTAAAACCATACGAAAGTTCATATGGTTTAGGATTAGGTATTCATGAAATGGGTACAGCTAGAATGGGAAAAGATCCTAAAACATCTGTTCTAAATGCTTTCAATCAAATACATTCAGTCAAAAACATATTTATAACTGACGGATCATCTATGACTTCATCAGGAAATGTTAACCCATCATTAACTTATATGGCATTAACTGCTAGAGCTGTTGATTACGCTGTTAAGGAACTTAAAAACAACAAACTATAAAATGAATAGAAGAGATTTATTAAAAAACGTTGGTTTAGGACTTGGAACATTGGCAGTAACTCCATTAACTGTTAGTTTATTTCAATCATGTCAAAGTGATCTAAATTGGGGTCCAAAATTTTTTAAGGAAAATGAAATTAATTTTTCATCTGAACTCTCTGATTTAATTATTCCAAGTTCAGAGGAAATTCCAGGAGCTAAGGAGTTAGAGTTAATCAAATTTATAGATACTTACATTGCTAAAGTTTTAAACTTTGAAGAAAAAAAAGCACTTAGAGCTTCATTTAATACATTTAAATCAGAGTACTTGAAAAATTCCGAAAAATCAAATTTAAATAGTGTTGATTTAAACTCAATAACCACTTTATTAGAGTATTATTTAGTAGACAACAAATCTAAGCATGATATTTGGACTAATGATTTTATGACATCCAATGATTCTTTGTGTTATTTATTTTTAAACTCATTTAGAGAACTTGTTGTAACTGCATTTAAAACAAATCAATATATTGGAGAAAATGTGTTAGTTTTTAGTCCAATTCCCGGAGAACAAAAAGGATGTGTTGACTTACAAGAAACTACTAATGGAAGAGCTTGGACCATTTAATAAAGTAATATGAAAACTAATTATATAATATTGTTTGTTTTTCTTATTAGCTCTTTTTCATTTTCTCAAGAAAAAGATGATTTGTTCAATATGATTGAAAAAAAGGATAAGCAAATAGATTTACTTCCTGAAAAAATAATTTTTACTCAAAGTTTACTTTGGGGTGAAAAGGGTTTATTTCGAAAAACTGGCATATCTCCTCTAAATTTAAAAAATAGAGAAAAGGAACTTAAGCTTAGAAAAACAATGCTTACTGCCCATCAAGCTATAGGTTACCTTACATTAGCTTCAATGGTCGCACAAGGAATTATAGGTGGGAAACTCTACAATGGTCAAGATGATCTTTACAATACTCATAAAACAATGGGTAAAATTGTGAATATTGGATATTTTACTGGAGCAGGATTATCTTTATTTTCACCTCCACCATTGATAAATAAAAAAGTTAAAGGACTAAATTCAATTAAAGCCCATAAGATGCTAGCTACTCTTCATTTTTCAGCAATGGTAGCTACTAATTATTACAAAGACAAAAACAAGAGTAATCACAAAGCCGCAGCTTACACTGCATTTGCTAGCTATGCAACCGCTGTTTTAGTTATTAAATTTTAATTATGTATAAAACTTTTTTCTTTTTAATCTTTATTTCCATTTCTAGTTTATCTGCTCAAAATGAAAATAAATGGATGCTTGATGGTGAAAAATCGCTAATAGAGTATAGCGCAAAGCATCTTCTACATGCATGGTCAGGAGTTAACAATGATGTAAAAGGAGTTTTTTTAGAAGACTCTAAAAGTAAGATTGCTATATCAGCCAATATTGCTGATTTTGACAGTGGAATTAGCAATAGAGATTCTAACGCGATCAGAGTTTTGAATGCATTAAATTTTCCTAATGTAAAATTCTTTTCTGATGATATTTTAATTTCTTCAGATTCAATTGAATTGAGCGGAGAGTTAGATTTTCATGGAAAAAAAGTTGATAAAATAGTTAATGCTTACTTTAATAAGAAAAATGACACCTTAACTATTGAAGGAAAATTTCCGATTATTCTTACAGATTTCGATATTAAATTACCATCATTAATGCTTGTCAAAATGGATGACTTTGCGAAAATTAATTTTAAATTAATTTTCATAAAAGCTAATTAACTTAATCTTGCCACTCGGCAATAAAAAGATTTGTATCTCTAGTACCGTTATTATTTCTATTTGAAGAAAAAGCTAATTTTTTTCCATCTCTTGAAAAAACAGGAAATGCATCAAATGTTTCACTGTGAGTAACTCTTTTTAAGTTTTTACCATCAATATCAATCATGTATAGGTTGAAAGGGAATCCTCTCTCTGCTTCAAAATTTGAAGAAAATAGAATTTTTTCTCCGGAAGGGTGGAATACTGGACTCCAGTTCGCATTACCAAGATCTGTTAATTGACGAAGTTCACTTCCATCAGAATTACATATATATAGTTCCATATTAGTTGGTTGTACTAAGCCTTGTTCGAGCAATCCTTTATATTCTTCAATTTCTTTTTCAGTTTTTGGTCTTGATGATCTAAAAATTAATTTTGAACCATCTGGCGAAAAAAATGCTCCACCATCATAACCTAAATCAAATGTTATTTGTTTAACGTCTGTCCCATCTATATTCATTGTATACAAATCTAAATCACCATTTCTTGTTGATGTAAAAACTATTTTATCTCCCTTTGGTGAAACAGTTGCTTCTGCATCATAACCAACTTGATCAGTAAGTTTGTTTGTGATTTTTCCATTTAAATCAGAAATGTAAATATCAAACGAGTCGTAAATAGGCCATACATATTTACCTTCTTTTC
>JABJFE010000169.1 GCA_018662905.1 Flavobacteriaceae bacterium | reverse complement strand
GACAATCTTCTCTTTGATAAAAAAATTATCTTTTTGACTATTTAAAACTTGAATATGGCTGTTTGTTAAATTAAGACTTTCTGTTAGTATATCTAGCTGTTTGTTTCTTGGATAATCTTTTAAATGAGTGTTATAGTTTGTGTATAAAACAGAATCTTTGTAAGAGTCATCCTCTCTCACAGTTCTTATAAAATTGGAGATTCCAGTTCTTGCATAAAAATTCTTAGAAAAATTATTATATCTAAACACTAAATTTTTTGAAAGAGAATCTATACTAAAATTTAATTGTGAAATATTTTGCATTCTAAAAGTATTGCTGAATTTTTCATCATCAAAATCAACCTTATTGAATTCTCTTAAATCTATATTCATTACATGTTTTTCAAATGAAACTAGAGTGTGAGGGGAAATTTGCTTGTTGTTAGGACTTCTACTTTCTATTTCTTCATATCTTTTTCCATTATTTAGAACTAGTTGTAGAATTTCACTTGATTCTTGAGTTTTTAATTCACCAGATTCAGCTTTTATAACTAAAGTATTTCTAGAATTGAAGTTGTTTTGATGAATTATAATATCTTCAAGAAGATTATCATCAGGACCGTATTTTTTTTCAACTTTAATATTCATGTTGTTAATATCGCTAAAAACACCTTCTGTAATAGCTAAAGCTGGTTTAAGCTTAGCTAGGTTCTTTCTTAAATTATAAGATTTGAATTCAGCATAAGGTATAAGGCTATTAGCTATAAAAAACATTCCTATACAAAGAGCTACATTCACAACTAAAAGACTTCTCATTGCTCTAAAAAGTGAGATTCCTGAAGATTTAATAGCTGCAAGCTCGTATTGTTCGGATAAATTACCAAAAGTCATAATAGAGGCTAATAAAACTGTTAACGGTATTACCAGAGGAAGTAGTTTGGGAGAGTAGAAGAGTAGGAACTTGAAAATAATTTCAAAATCAATTTCTTTTCCAGCAAGATCGTCGATGAAAACCCATATAATTTGAATAATAAAGATAAACATCAATATAAAAAAGAAACTAAAAAATATTTTTAAATAAGATGTTAATATATAACGATCTATAACCTTCATTTTATAATTTTTCTATGTAATAATCTTTATAATTATTTTCATTAAAAATGAAAATATCTTTTTCAAAAACAGGATCAAAAACAATTGAATTTACATTAAGAATTGTCTTTGTTTTGTTTTTTCCAATTTCTATTAGTTTTGAAATATCATTGTTAGATATGTTTATTCCCATTAATAAATAATCAATATCAGAATCTGAATTGCTAGGTATTAACTTTACAAACTGAATTTTTTTATTGTAATCTGATTGAAATTTGTCCCAAAGAATTAAATAACCTTTGCGGTAAAAATTAAGCAACTTTGATGGTTTTATAGTTTGATCTTCATCTTCTTCAATACTTGAAATAATAACTTCTTCGTTTTCTGGCACTATTGAATATATATTTTTTGAATCACAAATTTGCTTGATTCCCATAAAATTCAATAAATAATTATCTCCTTGAATTAATACAGTACCATCAGCATCTTGATTAATACCTTCCATTTTATTTTCAAGTGTGTATTTGAAATCGATTTTATAACTTTCTGCAGCATCAATCTTGTTTGAGACTTTTGATAATAATTTTTCTGCTCTAATATCATTTTGAGCATTTATTTTTAAGCTAATTAGTAGTATAAAAATTAATAAATATTTATTCATCATTTGTTTTTTTCACTTTCTAAAAAAGTGTTTAGTGATGCTAGATCTAATATTAATACTTCTCTTGCTTTACTACCTTCAAAAGCTCCAACAATTCCTGCAGCTTCTAATTGGTCAATAATTCTTCCAGCCCTATTGTAACCTAACTTCATTTTACGTTGCAATAATGATGCTGAACCTTGCTGAGCAATTACAATTATTTCAGCAGCATCTCTAAATAATACATCTCTATCTTCAATGTTATTGTCTAAAGAACTTGAACTTTCTTCTCCAATATATTCGGGTAATTCATATGCTGTAGCATATGCTTTTTGTGAACCAATAAAATCTGTAATTTTATTAATTTCAGGTGTATCAACAAATGCACATTGTATTCTTACTAATTCATTTCCTTGAGTGTATAGCATGTCTCCTTTTCCTATTAATTGGTCAGCTCCACCACTGTCTAGGATGGTTCTAGAATCAATTTTTGATGTTACTCTAAATGCAATTCTTGCAGGAAAATTGGCTTTTATTATTCCTGTTATAACATTTACTGATGGTCTTTGAGTTGCTATAATTAAGTGAATTCCTACAGCTCTAGCCAACTGAGCTAATCTAGCAATTGGTGTTTCTACTTCTTTTCCTGCAGTCATAATTAGATCTGCGAATTCATCAATGATTAAAACAATATATGGTAAAAAAACATTACCAGAATCTGGATTTAATTTTCGTTGTTTAAATTTAGTATTATATTCTTTTATGTTTCTGCAAAGAGCATTTTTTAACATTTCATACCTGTTATCCATTTCAATACACAACGAATTCAAGGTTTTAATTACAGCTTTATTATCAGTAATTATAGCTTCATCAGTATCAGGAAGTTTTGCTAAATAATGTCTTTCAATTTTATTAAATAATGTTAGTTCTACTTTTTTTGGATCAACTAAAACAAATTTAACCTCAGACGGATGCTTTTTATAGAGTAGTGATGTCAAAACTGCGTTTAAACCAACTGACTTTCCTTGACCAGTTGCACCTGCCATAAGTAAATGCGGCATCTTAGCAAGATCCACCACATAGGTTTCATTACTTATGTTTTTACCTAACGCAATTGGAAGTTCCATTTCTGCTTCTTGATAATTCTTAGAGGCTAATACAGACTTCATAGAAACTATTGTTGAATTTTTATTAGGAACTTCGATTCCAATTGTACCCTTTCCTGGAATTGGAGCAATAATTCTAATTCCTAAGGCAGCTAGAGATAAAGCAATATCATCTTCAAGATTTTTGATTTTAGAGATTCTAATTCCAGCTTCAGGAATTATTTCATAAAGTGTAACAGTGGGACCAATTGTAGCTTTTATCTGATCAATACCAATTTTATAATTTTTAAGAGTATCAATTATTTTTTCTTTATTTTCTTCTAACTCCTCTTCATTTATTGTAATAATTCCTCCGCTATTATATTCATTTAACAATTCAATAGAGGGAGTTTTATAATTTTTTAATTCTAAAGTATGATCGTATTCACCAAACTTTTTAACTAAACCTTTTGCAATAGCATCTTCGTCAAGTATTTCTTCTTCTTCGCTATTTTCAATTTCAATTTTTATTTCACTTTCTTCATTTTCAGCTGGTTTTTGAAGGGTATTATCGTTGTAAGATGAGAAATTTGCTATTGTTGGTTTTAGATCCTCACTTTTAATATTAAACTTGGATTGAGTTTCTTCTTCATTTTTCTCTAACGAAAGATTTAATTCATTAGAATTAGTTTGATTCTCATCAATTAATTCTTTCTTTACTTTAGGATATAGTTTTTTAATAAATTCAAAAACTAACTCAGGGGTTACTTTTATCCTGATAACTATATATGCTAATAATCCAAAAATTAATATTGAAATTATACCAATATCACCAATATAAATTTTTAAAAATTCATTGACTTCAAATCCTATGCTTCCTGAATAGATATAATTAGTCGAGTAGTATCCGAAAAATAATGAAAACCATATCATTGTTAATATTCCCCAAAACCATCTTTTATAAAGTTTTGATAAGTCAGCATTTACAAATAATGTTAAACCTGAAATAAATAGTAAAATTGGAATAATAAATGAAGAAATTCCAAACATTAAATAAATCAATAAATGACTTATGATAGCCCCAAACTTACTTGCAATATTGATTGAATCTACTCCTTTGTCAAAAAACTCTGTAAGTTCTGACTGATCAGCTCTCCATGTGCTAAAATAAGATACTAATGAAGAAAAAATAATAATTGAAAATAACACCAAAAAAACCCCAAACATTATTTGTTGAGTTCTTGTCAAAGAAAAATATTCTTTAAATTTACTTTTTGATTTAGGCATAATAAATGTTTAACAAAAGTAAATATTTATAATTAATAATATTAAGCTTTATCAACATCAAGTTTCTTGATTTTATAATTTAATCCAGCAACAATTAATGTCATAAAGAAACTCAACCAATTAAAAATGGCATAAAAGAAGTAATCTAATACACTAACGCCCAAGACACTAGATTGGTATGCGCCACAACTATTCCATGGAATTAAAACGGATGTTACAGTTCCAGTATCCTCAAGTGTTCTACTTAAATTTTCAGGTGCTAAATTTTTTTCTTTAAAGGCTTTTTCAAACATTTTTCCGGGAATAACTATTGCTAAATATTGATCAGATGTTGTAAGGTTAATTGCTAAACAACTTCCAGCTGTACTTGCAAATAAAGAAAAAGTTGATTTTCCTAAGTTTAATAATGATGTTGTTATTGTTCTTAATGCACCAATAGATTCCATAACTCCTCCAAAAACCATAGCACTAATCACTAACCAGATGGTATTCATCATACCAAGCATTCCTCCACTTGTAAAAAGATCATTTAATTCTAAATTTCCAGATTCTATGTTTGTATCAACGGTTATTGAATTAATTAAAGCACTATAAGCACCCTCAAACGTTAAAGAATCATAATCAGATAATTGCACTAAAATATCTTGCTGAAATATTAAGGCAAATATTGCTCCTAATATTGTTCCAGTAAACAAAGCTATAATAGGCGGTGTTTTTTTTATAATTAATATTATTACTATTAAAGGGACAATAAATATTAAAGGAGTTATATTAAAAGTTTGACTAATTGCCTCAAGTAAAATAGTGTTATCGGTTGGCCCAGAGGAAACCATATAAAAATTTAAAATAATAAATATTAAAAGACTAATAGTTATTGTAGGGATTGTAGTTATTGTTAAATACTTTATATGAGTGAATAAATCTGATCCAGAAATTGCTGGAGCTAAATTTGTTGTATCACTTAACGGAGATAATTTATCACCAAAATACGCTCCAGAAATAATTGCCCCTGCAGACATTTCTACTGGTATTCCAATTGCTTTAGAAATACCAATTAATGCTATTCCAACTGTAGCAGATGTTGTCCAACTGCTTCCAGTCGCTATTGAAATAATTGCACATATTATTAAACATGCTGGAAGAAAAATTGATGGATGAAGAATATTTAAACCATAATAAATCATCGAAGGTATTATTCCGCTAATTAACCATGTACCTGATAATGCACCAACAAAAAGTAAAATAACTATTGCTCCTGTTACAGATTTTAAATTCTCAGCAACTTGACTCATCATATTTTTAAATATGAATCCTTTAAAAAGACCTAATCCAATTCCTGCAGCAGCTCCAATAAGTAATATGAACTGATTAGACCCCCCCATTGCATCATCACCATACACATAGACATTAAAGGATAAAAATATAATTAGTAGAATTATTGGAAATAAAGATTCAGTTAATGATAAGTTAATTTTAACCTGACTTGTTTCATCTGATTTTGCCATATAGCTAATATATAATTAGTTCAATTAAAAAAGTAATTGATTTATGAAATAAATTAAAACATTTGTATTTTTAACAAAAAAAATAAATGGAACAATTTGATGTTGTTGTTATAGGCTCAGGACCTGGTGGATATGTTTGCGCGATAAGATGTGCACAGTTAGGTATGAAAACTGCTGTTATTGAAAAATACAACACTTTGGGAGGAACTTGTTTGAATGTTGGATGTATTCCTTCAAAATCATTATTAGATTCTTCACATCATTATCACGAAGCTGTTCATAATTTTTCAACTCACGGTATTACAATTGAAGGTTCAATTAAAGTAGATTTAAATAAAATGATTTCAAGAAAAGATTCCGTTGTTGATCAAACTACAAAAGGAATTGATTATCTGATGTCAAAAAATAAGATAAGAGTTTTTAACGGATTAGGTTCATTTGTTGACAGTCATACTGTAAGTATTAACAGTTCTGAAAAAATTAAATTTAATAATGCTATTGTTGCTACGGGATCTAAACCAATTTCTTTACCATTTGCAAAGATTGATAAGAAAAGAATAATATCTTCAACCGAAGCTTTAAAACTAAAAGAAATACCAAGAAAATTAATAGTTATTGGTGGAGGCGTTATAGGTCTTGAATTAGGTCAGGTTTATAGTAGGTTAGGATCAGAGGTTTCGGTTATTGAGTATTCCGACAAAATAACTCCTTTTATGGATGGTGCTGTTTCTAAAGAATTATTAAGAATATTTAAGAAGCAAAAAATAAAATTTTATTTATCTCACAAGGTAACTTCAGTTATTTCTGAAAATAGCTCTGTAAGTGTAAATGCTGAAGATTCAAACGGATCAAATGTTAATTTTGAAGGAGATTATTGTCTTGTTTCTGTTGGAAGAAAACCTTACACTGACGGATTAAATCTAAGTTCAGTTGGAATTAATATTAATAATAAAGGTCAAATTGAAGTAAATGATAAACTTCAAACTAATATTGAAAACATATACGCTATTGGTGATGTTATTGCAGGGCCCATGTTAGCTCATAAAGCTGAAGAAGAAGGTGTGTTAGTTGCAGAAATTTTAGCAAAACAAAAACCACATATTAATTATAATTTAATTCCAAACGTTATATATACTTGGCCTGAGGTTGCTTCAGTCGGTAAAACTCAAGAACAATTGTCAAGTGAAGGTATTGAATTTAAAACTGGGCAATTTCCAATGCGAGCTTTAGGAAGGGCAAGAGCAAGTATGGATATCGATGGTTTTGTAAAGATTTTAGCAGATAAAAAAACCGATGAAATTCTTGGCGTACACATTATTGGAGCTCGAGCTGCTGATTTAATTGCAGAAGCTGTAACTGCTATGGAATTTAGGGCTTCTGCGGAAGATGTTTCACGAATGAGTCATTCTCATCCAACTTATGCTGAAGCTATCAAAGAAGCCGCATTAGCAGCAACTGAGAACAGACCACTTCATATTTAATTGAAAGCTTTTTTCATTTTTATCTCTATTTCTTTTAGACATAAATTTCCTATGCTTCCCTTTAATGTGTGATTAAAATCTTTTTTTGGAATATAGTTATCATTTTTAATATCGTCGGATATTTTTAAATATGCATCCCTAAAAGAATAGCCACTATTAACTAATTCGTTTAAATTTTCAACTGAAAAGACATATTTGTATTTATCATCATCTAAAATATTTTTTCTGATTTTAATTTTATTTATTGAATAGTTAAATATTTCTAAGCAGTTTTTAATATCAATAATGGACTCTATTATTTTTCCTTTATACAATTGTAAATCTCTGTGATATCCACTTGTAAGATTTATAGAAATTGAATTAAAATCACATATTAAAGATTGTATAATATTACATTTACCTCTAATTAATTCAAATACATCTGGGTTTTTTTTATGAGGCATTATACTTGAACCAGTAGTGATTTCATCAGGAAATGATATAAAATTCAATTCCTGAGTCATGTAAAAACAAATATCTGCTGAAAATTTTGATAGTGTATTTGCTAAAGAACCTATGGCAATTGCGACAGATTTTTCAACTTTTCCTCTGTTCATTTGAGAAGATATCACATTGTACTTTAATTCATTAAACCCTAATTCTTTTGTAGTAAAATCTCTGTCTATTTTAAATGAACTTCCATATCCAGCTGCACTTCCAAGAGGATTTTGATCATTAATTTTAAAAGCAGTATTTAAATAAAAAATGTCATCGATCAATGACTCTGCGTAAGATGAAAACCATAAACCAAAAGAAGAAGGCATAGCAACTTGTAAATGAGTATAACCTGGAAGTAAAAGTTTTTTATTTTTTTTTGCTAATTTAATTAATGAAGTAAATAAACTTTTTGTTAATAGTTTTATTTCACATATTTCATTTTTTAAATAAAGTTGTGTTGCAACTAATACTTGATCATTTCTAGATCTTCCAGTATGAATTTTTTTACCAATTTTCCCTAGTTTTTCAACAAGTATTGATTCAATTTTTGAGTGAACATCCTCATAATCATCCTCTATTGTAAATTTTCCAATTTTAATATTATTATCAATTATTTTTAATTCTGAAATAATATTACCAAGTTCAGTAAGAGTTAAAATCTTAATATTATGTAACATTTTTGCGTGTGCAATAGTAGCCTTAATGTCGTATTCAGCTAAGTAAAGATCATAGTGCCTGTCCTTGCCAACAGTGAATTTTTCAATTTTAATATTTAAATTATCTTCTTTGTTCCAGAGTTTCATAATTAAATTATTTTATTTAATAGTTGAATATATAATGGTATAGCATTTTTAATTTCAT
>JABJFE010000028.1 GCA_018662905.1 Flavobacteriaceae bacterium | reverse complement strand
GATTGTGTTATAAGCACCAGCTGCAAGAGCGGGAAATTTATTTGCAAAAGCTTTATTTGCTTCAGTATCTTGTCCAGCATTTAACCAATTAATTAATGCGCTATTAGGATGGTTATTTAAAGCCTTTTGAGCTGCTTCATTGAACTTATCATTAGGAGTTGATAAAAGCGAATACCATGCTTTTTCAACATCTGAAAGTTGCCTTACATTAATTGCTTTTAATTTTTCAGTTCTAGTTCCGTTATTATTTCCAGCAGCAGCAGCTAATACTAAATTAGCGCACTCACAGTCATTATCTACAACTAATGCAGCTTTAGCCATTCCTATTGCAGTTAAATGCTCAAGATTAGAAAGTGAAGTTATAGCTTCGTTTACGATTTCAGAAGCTTTTTTGTTACATGATGTGTCTTCAATCCATTGTTGTGCATTTAGATTAAATATAAAGGTGAAAGTTAAAATTGATGTTAGTAATGTTTTTTTCATAATTATTGTTTGTTTTTTTAAGTTAATAAATATATTAAATAAATTCGATTAACATTCTTTAAAGTATGTTTAATTAAAATTTTTATAATTCAATTAATTAGCATTTAGTAGGGATGCTATGGTGTAATGTGTAGTTTTACCAAATATTAGAAATATAGAATGGCAAATAGTATAAAAAAACAACAAGATATTTTAGAAAAATTAAATATTCATGTGCTAAATCCAATGCAAGAGGAAGCAATTCCTGTGATTAATAATACCACTAATACCATTCTTCTTTCACCAACAGGAACTGGAAAGACATTAGCTTTCTTATTACCTATTATTAAAGTTTTAAATCCAGATAGTGACGATGTTCAAGCATTAATTTTAGTTCCCTCAAGAGAATTAGCAATTCAAATTGAACAAGTTGTTCGAAGTATGGGATCTGGTTTTAAAGTTAATGCTGTTTATGGTGGACGTGCTATTTCAAAAGATAAAATTGAAATTAAACATGTTCCCTCTATTTTGATTGGAACCCCAGGAAGAATAGCAGATCATTTTAGAAATGATCGATTTTCAAAAAAAAATATAAAGACTTTAATTTTAGATGAATTCGATAAATCATTAGAAGTTGGTTTTGAACAAGAAATGAGAGAAATTATTAACCAGTTGCCTCATGTTAATAAACGAGTATTGACATCTGCCACTCAAAATATTGAAATTCCTGGCTTTGTTCGATTAAATAATCCAACAACTATAAATTATTTAAACAAAAAAGTAGTTTCAAAATTAGAAATCAAAACAGTAAAATTATCTTCAAACAATAAACTACAGGCCTTATTAGATTTGATTAATCATTTAGGAAATCAAACTGGAATTGTATTCTGTAATTTGAGAGATAGTATAGATCAAGTAAGTCGTTTTTTAGATAAAAATAAAGTAAATCATAGTTGTTTTTCAGGTGGAATGGAGCAAAAAGACAGGGAGCGTTCATTGATAAAATTTAGAAATGGTACAAACCAAATTTTAATAGCTACAGATTTAGCATCAAGAGGAATTGATATTCCAGAACTAAAATTTGTTATTCATTTCGAAATGTCTAGAACAATCGAAGAATTTACTCACAGAAACGGAAGAGTTGCTAGAGTGAATTCTAAAGGAACTGCATACGTAATGAAATTAGAAAACAAGGATTTACCAGAGTTTATTAAAAATTCTAAAGTGATAAAGGTTTCAAATAATTTAATTCGAAAACCTCAGTTTTGGGAGACATTATTTATATCAGGAGGAAGGAAAGATAAAATTTCCAAAGGAGATATAGCGGGCCTATTTTTCAAGCAAGGTAATATTACTAAAGATCAATTAGGTGTAATTGAATTAAAACGTGATTGTGCTTTTGTAGCTGTACCTAAATCAATTTCTAAACAATTAGCAGAAAAGTTAAACAACACAAGACTAAAAAAGAAAAAAGTTCGAGTAACTGTTTTGAATTAAATTTAATCAATAAATAAAAGTATGAATAATAAAAAAGTTTCCTTCAATTGGGCTTTTAAAGAATTTATTTGGCCTAGAAGAAAAGTGGTTTCTTTTGGATTAGTTTTAATAATTTTTAGAAGTGTTTCAGGATTAGTATTACCATATGCTAGCAAATCCCTTATTGATGATGTAATTCCTTCAAAAGATGTTGATTCTCTTATTTTGTTATTGATAATTGTTTGTTCTGCACTATTGTTTCAGTCTATTAGTTCTTTTTCATTAACCAGAATACTAAGTGTAGAGGCACAACACTTAATTTCTGTTTTACGTGCAAAAGTTCAAAAAAAACTACTTACTCTTCCTGTAAGTTTTTTTGATAATAATAAATCAGGAGTTTTAGTATCAAGAGTAATGATTGATGTTGAGGGTGTTCGAAATTTAGTTGGTACTGGGTTAGTTCAACTAATAGGTGGAAGTATTAGTGCACTTATTTCTTTAATAATATTAATTAATATAAATGCAAAAATGACACTTTTTGTTCTTGTTCCAGTATCAATTTTTGCGTTGATTGCCTTAAAAGCTTTCGGATACATACGTCCTATTTTTAGAGTAAGAGGAAAAATTAACGCTGAAGTTACAGGTCGTTTAACTGAAACTTTAAATGGAATTCGTGTGATAAAAGGTTTTAATGCAGAAATACAAGAGCAAAAAGTTTTTGAAAGTGGGGTAGATCAGTTGTTTCAAAATGTAAAGAAAAGTTTGACAGCTACAGCATTTATTACTAGCTCCTCTACTTTTTTACTT
>JABJFE010000105.1 GCA_018662905.1 Flavobacteriaceae bacterium | reverse complement strand
TAAGTATTGCATCTTTATGCTTTATAGTTTCAGAAAGTCTGACAACATATTTGCTAAGGGATTCATTTTTTAGAGGAGGAATCCAGCTTAAATAATGTGGAATAAAATTTTTATTTAGTTTAATTCTTTCAAAAATCAATGGATTAGCACACATTCCTGGCATAAAATAAACATGAGTTTTGTTTTTCAGAGTCATTAAAATCTATTTTTATTATCTTTGTAAAACTTTACAAAACTAGCTAATAGAAATTTAATGGGAAATTTAATTATTAACGACAACTTATTTCTGCGACAATATGAAGTTGAAATTGAAGATGATTTAGCTATTATTGAATATGCTCTTCAAGACAGAAAAATATTTTTAACTAAACTTATAATACCTGCGTGTAATAAAGATGAAGATTTTGAGGAAAAATTTATCAGGCAAGTATTTGAAATTATTAAAGAAAAAAATATCAGAATAATGCCAACAGCTCCTCAGATCAGGAAATTTATTAAAAAAAACAAAGAATTTAAAGAAATGCTTCCAATTGGAGTTAGGCTTTAATTTTTATTTCTGATTTTTTTCCAATAACCAATCCATCACTACCAATATCCTCAAGTTCATAAGGAACAATTTTGTCTGCTAGATTTTTTCTCCAATTAGACTTCACTCTTACATAATTGTTTGAAAACCCATAAATAAATCCATTTCTATTTTCAGATTCAAACAAAACATCTTGTGTATTACCTAGTTGAGATTTATAGAACTTTCTTTTTAACTCAACTGAAAGAGATCTTAACAACTTACTTCGCTTTGATCTAATATTTTTAGGAATAATGTTTTTTAAATCTACAGCTTCTGTATTATCACGCTCTGAATAAGTAAAAACGTGAAGATATGATAAGTTTAAACTTTTAATAAAATTATATGTTTCTAAAAAACACTCTTCAGACTCACCTGGAAAACCAACTATAACATCTGCACCAATACAAACATTAGGTATTACTCTTTTAAGATGCTCAATTCTATTTCTGTAAAGCTTAGTCAAATATCGTCGTTTCATAAGTTTTAAGACAGAATCACTTCCACTTTGCATAGGAATATGAAAATGTGGAACAAACTTATTACTTGTTGAAACAAAATCTATTATTTCATTTGATAATAAATTAGGCTCTATTGATGATATTCTAATTCTTGAAATTCCATTTACTTTATCCAAAGCGCTGACTAAATCTAAAAATGTATTTTCATGATTTTTATTGCCAAATTCACCTTTTCCATAATCTCCAATGTTCACTCCAGTTAATACAATTTCTTTAACGCCAGAACTTGAAATT
Source organism: Flavobacteriaceae bacterium (assembly GCA_018662905.1). Taxonomy (GTDB): domain Bacteria; phylum Bacteroidota; class Bacteroidia; order Flavobacteriales; family Flavobacteriaceae; genus MAG-121220-bin8. Next base: position 37,971 of record JABJFE010000105.1, on the reverse strand, counting down.
GATTTTGCCGCGTCTATAATATTATTAAGCTTGTCGCTTCTTGATATCCCTCTAGCTAAAGGAATAGTACAATATGTACATTTATAATCACATCCATCTTGAACCTTTAAAAAAGATCTTGTGCGTTCTCCAATAGAGTAACTTGATTTATAAAAATCAGTTTCATTTATTTCACATGAATGTATGGAGCCTACCTTATTTTTTTTTAAATCATTTAAATAATCTAATATTTTAAACTTTTCTTTACTTCCAAGAACTAGATCCACTCCGTTAACCTTAACTAATTCTTCAGGTTTTAATTGAGCATAACATCCGATAGCTATTAAAAATGCTTCAGGATTCAACTTTAAAGCCCTAGTCACATAGGATTTAAACTGCTTATCAGCATTTTCAGTAACAGAGCAAGTGTTTATCACATATATGTCAGAGAATTGATCAAATTTAACAACAGAATAACCAACATCTTCAAACTGTCGAGAGATGGTTGAGGTTTCAGAATAATTAAGTTTACAACCTAAAGTGGTTAATGCAACCTTATGATTTTGGATCATATTGATTTAATCTCTTAAATTAGCTTGCAAATATAGGAATCAAAATTAATGATAAACAAGTCTAATTTCTCAATATTCTTTTTAATTGTAAGTACACTAATAGCTACAGGTTGTTCTGAAAGCTTATTAATTAACGAAGACAAAGTTTTTAGATATAATGAACATTCAAATATTTCATCTTTAGACCCTATTTATTCTAGTACATTAAGAAATATTTGGCCAGTAAATCAAATCTTTAACGGATTAGTTCAATTAAATGATTCTTTAAAAATAAAACCAGATATAGCTAAAAGCTGGACAATATCAAAAAACGGGCTTGAATATAAATTTTTGATTAAAGATCAAATTTTTTATCATAAATCTAAAATTTTCGGAAAAGATTCTACAAGAACTGTTAATGCAAAAGATTTTGAATATAGTTTTAATAGGTTAAAAGATCCATATTTAGGATCTCCAGGGTCCTGGGCTATTAAAAATGTAAACAGTTTTAAAGCAGAAAATGATAGTCTTTTTGTTATAAAATTAAAAGCACCCTTTTCAGCTTTTCTAGGCTTACTTTCAATGAAATATTTTTCAGTAGTTCCTCACGAAGTTGTGGATTATTACGGAAATAAATTTGGAAAAAATCCAATTGGAACTGGGCCGTTTAAATTTAAAAGATGGGAAGAAAATATTAAACTCGTTTTAAGAAAAAACAATTTATATTTCGAAAAAGACATTAACGGAACTAATCTTCCTTATCTAGAAGCTATTTCAATAACATTTCTTCCTGATAAAAAAAGTGAATTCATGGAATTTGCACAAAATAAAATTGACTTTATTAACTCCATTGATTCTTCTTTTAAGGATCAATTAATTTCAACAGATGGAAATTTAAAAAAAGAACATTCCAAAACAATTAAACTTATTTCAGGACCATATTTAAATACTGAATATATAGGATTTTATCTTGGAGATAAAAAAAGTCAAATTCAGTCAAAAAAACTAAGATTAGCAATAAACTATGCTATTGACAGAAAAAAAATGATGAAATACCTTAGAAATAATATTGGATATGCGGCTAATAATGGATTTGTTCCTTTAAGCTTAAATTCAAAAAATATCGTGGATGGTTTTAAATACGACTTAGTAAAAGCAAAAAAATTAATTAAAGAATATAAAACAGAAAATAAAAAAGAAAAAATAGAACTTAAACTTACTAGTGATGCTAATTATTTAGATATAGTTGAATTTATTCAAAGAGAATTACAGAAGATTGACATAGACCTGTCAATCAATATTGTTCCCGCATCTACTTTAAGACAGGGTAAATCTAATGGGAAATTTGAAATGTTTAGAGCTAGTTGGATAGCTGATTATCCAGATAGCGAAAATTACTTAAGCTTGTTTTATTCAAAAAATTTAGCGCCAAACGGCCCTAATTATACTCATTTCCAAAATAATGAATATGATAAATTATTTGAAAGTACTTATAACGAACAAAATAGTACAAAAAGAAAAAAAATATACCAAATTCTAGATAGTTTAGTTTTAAAAAACTCACCAATTATACCATTATACTATGATAAGGTTATGAGATTTAGTCAGATGAATATTGAGGGATTAACAACAAATCCGGTAAATCAACTTAATTTAAAGAGGGTTTATAAAAAGTAGATTACTTTTTAAGTTTAGCATATCTATTTTTAAACTTATCAATTCTACCAGCAGTATCAATAAGTTTTGATTTACCAGTGTAAAACGGATGAGAAGTCCTAGATATCTCTAACTTTACAAGAGGATAAGTAACACCATCATGTTCAATTGAATCTTTACTTTCAACTGTTGATTTAGTAATAAAAACATCCTCATTGGACATGTCTTTAAAAGCAACTAATCTGTAATTTTCTGGGTGTATTCCTTCTTTCATTTTTATAATAATTGGATGCAAATTTAATTCTTTTTTATCAATTTGCAACTTTATATTATTTATTACTTATTAAGTATTCAAATAATAGCTATTTTTACATTAAAATTAAATCTTATGGAAGAGGTCAGTTCGAAAAATTATATGATCAATTATGGTTTAGCAACTAGTGTTGTTTTAGTTTCTTTTAGTCTTATGCTGTTTTTTTTAGAAGCCCATTACGAACAAGATACTACTCAAACAATTGTAAACACCATTATTATATTTGCGGGTATTACATTTGGATGTATAGCATTCAAAAATGCAAATAATAATAAAATAAAAGCCAGTACAGTCAGAAAAATAGGAACAGGAATATCTCTAGTAATAGCACTTGTATCCGTATTTTATTTTCTTTTTTTAACAAACATAATGGAACCAGATTATATGGATAAAGTATTAGAAATTTCATACAATCAAACAATGGCTGATTACCCTGAAGCTCTTCAAGGAATGGATCTTAACACCTTTATTGAAAATTCTAAACCATTTACTTTCTTGACGTACCCAATAATTTTGATTAGTACACTTTTGTTTGGATTTTTATACAGTGTTTTTTTAAGTCTTTTTATCAAAACAAAAAAACAACTTTAATTAGTTGAAAATGAATCTCTCAATAGTCATTCCACTTTTAAATGAGCAAAATTCTCTTGAGGAGTTAACTAACTCTATTTCAACTGTTGTAAAGTCTTTGAGATTGGAGTTTGAAATCATTTTAATTGATGATGGTAGCACTGACAACTCATGGAAAACTATATCAAAAATTTGCTCTAATAATCAAAATGTAAAGGGAATAAGATTCTTAAAGAACTTTGGCAAATCTCAAGCGCTTTCAGCAGGTTTCAAGGCATGCAAAGGGGATGTAGTTGTAACAATGGATGCCGATTTACAAGACGATCCAAATGAAATTCCAGAACTTTATAAAAAAATCAACGAAGAAAAGTTAGATTTAGTATCTGGATGGAAAAAAGTTAGATACGACTCAATAATATTCAAGAATTTTCCGTCTAAAATCTTCAATTGGGCTGCAAGAATTACATCCGGAATAAAACTTAACGATTTTAATTGTGGTATAAAAGCTTACAAAAAAGAAGTAATCAAACAGATTAAGCTAACTGGTGGTATGCACAGATATATTCCAGTACTTGCTAAAAATGCAGGATACAACAGGATCTCTGAGAAAATCGTAATTCATCACCCTAGAAAGCATGGAAAAACAAAATATGGAATTGACAGATTTATTAAAGGTTTTTTAGACTTAATAACATTATGGTTTATTCATAAATTTGGAAAAAGACCAATGCATTTCTTTGGATTGATAGGAACAATAATGTTATTAGTAGGCTTTATTTTTTCAGCATATTTAGGAATCGATAAATTATTTCTACAAACATCCGGAAGATTAATAACTGAAAGACCTGAATTTTACATAGCATTAGCAACTATGATTATGGGCTCTCAGTTTTTTTTAGCTGGATTTATTGGTGAAATCATACTTCGAAATAGAAAAATAAAAAAACAATATATAATTACTGAAAAAATAAATGGATAATAATTTAATTATTGAAGAAAATTATAATAATTGGACTCAATCTCCGTTTGACACATCTACTATTCAAGATGTTAAAAATTTAAAAATAAATAATAAACTAGAATTTAAAGAGTCATTTTATAAAAATTTATCTTTTGGAACTGGTGGAATGAGAGGAATTGTTGGTGTAGGCCCAAACCGCGTAAATCAATACACTTTCGGTAAAAATACACAGGGGATTTCAAATTTCATAAATAAAATTTCTACAAAAAGAGAATCTGTTGTTATAGCTTACGATTGTAGAAATCAAAGTAAAGAATTAGCTAATCAAGTAGCTGATGTTTTTAGTTCAAACGATATCAATGTATACTTATTTAGCTCCATTAGACCTACGCCAGAACTTTCTTACGCGTTAATAGAATTAAAATGTATTTGTGGTATTGTTTTAACAGCTTCTCATAATCCTCCTGAGTACAATGGATATAAAGTTTATTGGAAAGATGGCGGTCAAATTGTTCCTCCTATTGATAAAAAGTTGATTGACGAAATAAATTCCGTTAAAATCAATGAGATCAATTTTAAGAGAAATGATTCTCTTATTACTTTAATTGATAATGAAATTGACATAAAATTTGTTAAAAATTCAATATCAGTAGGAAAAATTGGAGATTCCAACAGAAAAGATTACAAAATTGTTTTTACTCCAATACACGGAACATCGTATAAAATTCTTCCAGAGGTATTAGAAGGAGCTGGATTTAAAGATTTACATATTGTGAAAGAACAAGCTACTCCTGATGGAAATTTTAGTACAGTGAAATCTCCTAACCCAGAAGAGCCTGAGGCTTTAAATATGGCAATAAGCATGGCTAAATCAATTAATGCAGATATTGTTATAGGAACTGATCCTGATGCTGATAGAATTGGATTAGCAGTTAAAAACAAAAAAGACGAATATATTCTTTTAAATGGCAATCAAATGATGATCATTTTGACAGAATTCATTTTAAGTAAAAGAAAAAACTTAGATAAATCATTTTTTATTGGATCAACTGTGGTTTCGACTGCAATGATAAAAAATATAGCTGAAAGTTATAATGTTGATTTCAAGGTTGGTCTAACCGGATTTAAGTGGATTGGGAAAATGATTAATGATTTTCCAAATCAAACTTATATTGCTGGAGGAGAAGAAAGTTACGGTTATATGGTTGGTGATTTTGTAAGAGATAAAGATGCTATTACCTCAGCCCTAGTTGCATGCGAACTAGGATCGGAATGTAAAGCAAAAGGTATTACGTTAGTCGATTATTTAATTAAGTGTTACATCAAATATGGGTTTTACAAAGAAAAACTTATATCTATTGAGAAAAAAGGTGCTGAAGGCCTCAAAGAAATTAGTTTAATCATGAATAAACTAAGAAATTCTAAAATTGATACTTTGGACGGAAGCAAATTAGTTTCAATAAAAGATTTTCAATCCTCCAAAGAAATAAACCAAACAAATGGTGAAATCAATAATTTAGATTTTCCTAAATCTAATGTTTTAATTTTTGAATCTAAAGATGGAACAACAGTTGCTGCTAGACCAAGTGGGACTGAACCAAAAATAAAGTTTTACTTTAGTGTAAATACCAGTCTTAAATCAAAAGAAGATTTTATTGCAGTAAATGAAATTTTAGAAAATAAAATCGATAATTTAACAAAAGAATTTAATTTTTAAAAGTGGAGTATTTCAAAAAGATATTCAAGTATTCAAAACCATACAAAAAATATATCTATTTGAATATATTTTTCAATATCCTTTATGCACTTTTTAGTGCGTTATCCTTTTTATCATTAATGCCAATGCTAGAAGTTTTATTTGGTGAAAATAAAAAAACCTACACAAAACCAGAATTTGATGGGATCTATGGTTTTGGAAATAATTTGGAAGGATGGCTAAATTATCAAGTAAGTAGTTTTTCTGGAGAGGACCCACAAAAAGCACTTATTTTCGTAATTGCAGCAATTATTATTTTGTTTTTTCTTAAAAATTTCTTCAACTACTTAGCAATGTATTTTATAACATTTTTAAGAAACGGAATTTTAACCCACTTAAGGGGAGATGTTTATAAAAAAATAGTCAGTATGCCGTTAGCTTTTTTTACAGAAAAGAAAAAAGGTGATGTAATTTCAAGAATAACATCTGATGTATTAGAAATTCAACATTCATTTTTATCGGTCCTTGAACTAATTGTAAGAGAACCCTTAACTATATTTTTTACAATTTCGGCAATGTTTTTAATAAGTTTCAAGCTTACTGCATTTGTTTTGATTTTTATTCCGCTCTCAGGATTTTTAATTTCTTTGATAGGAAGGTCATTAAAAGCGACCTCTACTCTAGTTCAGAACGAGCAAGCTGAATTTTTATCAATTACTGAGGAAACTCTGCATGGCTTGAAGATTATTAAAGGTTTTGTTTCAGAACTTTTTTTTATAAAAAAATTCAATAAATCAAATAATAAATTTTACAATTATTCCAACAAATTAATAAATAGACAAAACTTAGCAAGTCCAGTAAGTGAATTTTTGGGTATTTCTGTTATTGGTGTATTACTTTGGTATGGTGGTCAATTAGTTTTAATAGATCAAGAATTAAATCCTGCTGCATTCATAACTTATATGGGTCTAGCCTATGGTGTTTTAACTCCAGCGAAAGCAATTAGTAAAGCTTCATATTCAATTAAAAAAGGTAATGCAGCTGCTGAAAGAGTTCTTGAAATTTTAGATTCAAAATCCTCAATAAATGAAATAGCTGATCCTATATCAAAACAATCATTTGATTCAGAAATAACTTTTGAAAATGTCAGTTTTAAATATGAGAACGTAAATGTTTTAAAGAACATTAATTTTAAAATAAAAAAGGGGCAAACAATCGCTATAGTTGGACAATCTGGAAGCGGAAAATCAACTATAGCTAATTTAATTCCTAGATTTTATGATGTAAATTCTGGTAAAATATTAATTGACGGAATAAACATTAAAGATTTGTTCAAAAAAGACTTAAGAAATTTAATCGGTTTAGTATCGCAAGATTCAATTCTTTTTAACGACTCGATTTCTAATAATATTAAACTTTCTAGTTTTAATAATAACGAAGAAGATGTAAAAAAATCGGCTATAATTGCAAATGCTAATGATTTTATAGACAAACTTGAAAATAAATACGAATCAAATGTTGGAGACGGAGGTGGAAAATTATCAGGTGGACAAAAACAAAGAGTTTCAATTGCAAGAGCAGTTTTAAGAAATCCTCCCATAATGATATTAGATGAAGCTACTTCCTCATTGGACTCAGAATCAGAGAAGTTAGTTCAAGAAGCGCTAGAAAAACTAATGAAAAACAGGACATCGCTAATCATTGCTCATAGGCTATCTACTATTCAAAAAGCAGATGTTATTTTAGTTGTAAAAGATGGGGAAATTATAGAAAAAGGGAAACATACAGAATTAATTTCTAATGATGGAGTTTATTCGAAGTTGATTAAGCTTCAATCGTTTTCTTAAACTTTTCAAAAATTCTATTGTCTTATATATAAATTCAATTTAGTTGGAAAATGAATCAAAATTTATCGCCAAACTAAAAGAAAAGGGAACTCAAAACAAATATTTTGAAATTTTACTTAACAAATACAAAGAACCTATATATTGGCATATAAGAAAAATAGTTTTAGATCATGACGACGCACATGATGTTTTACAAAACACGTTTGTAAAAGTTTTTAAAGCAATTAATAATTTTAAAGAACAAAGCAAACTATATACTTGGATTTATAGAATAGCAACTAATGAATCTTTAAACTTTATAAAATCGAAAGCTAAAAAACATTTTAAAACATCTGAGGAAATTATGATTGCTCAAACCAATAAATTAAAAGAGGATCCTTATTTTGATGGAGATGAATTACAAATAAAACTTCAAGAAATTATAAATACACTTCCACAAAAACAAAAATTAGTATTTCAAATGAAATATGAACAAGAAATGAAATTTAAAGATATTTCTGACATACTTGGAACATCAGAGGGTGCATTAAAGGCTTCATATCATATAGCCGTTAAAAAAATAAAAAAAGAAATAATTAAAATTCAAACCTTTTAAGCGTTTGGTTGTCAAAGTAATAGAATGATGTCAAAAAATAATATAAATTTAAATACCAATCGATTCAAAACACCTAAAGGTTATTTTGATAATATTACAATTGATAATATTGATGAAATTGAATTAGGAGAGTTTAAAGTTCCTCAAAATTATTTTAAGACTATAAATATTGATTTAATTACTAAGACTAAATACCAGAGTAAAATAATTAATTTTAAATATAGAGAACTTGCTTTAAGCGGAATAGCTGCAGTTCTTATCGTTGGATTATTTATTAACGGATTTTTTGATAACTCAAGCTCTTTTAAAGAAGCTGAAATAATAGAATACATGAACTATGAACTAGCAGACTATTCTAGTTCTGAATATATAGAACTTTTTGATGTTAACGATTTTGAAATCAATTTTAATCAATTAAATGAGAATGATTTTGAATACTATCTGGAAACAAGTTTTTCAGATGATCAAAGTTTAAACAATGAATAATATGAAAAATTTAAAAATTCTTTTTTTACTACTTTTTTTAACTAATTTATTAAGTGCGCAAAAAACAAAAGTAAGTTCTGAAAAAATAGATGCTTATAAAAAAATATATTTAACTGACAAGTTGAATCTTAAAACAGAAAATGAATCTAAGTTTTGGATTGCTTACAATAACTATCAAGATAGCTTAAGGATAGTTTACAGAGCCAAAAGACTCAAATACAGAAAAATTAATTTGGATAGTAGTAATCTTTCAGAAACAGAATACAAACAATTTATTGACGATTTTTTAGACTATGAGAAAAGGAAAATTGATTTAAGAGCTAAATTAATAATTGATTTAAAGGAATTCATGACCTTAAAAAAAACTGTATCGTTATTTAGAATTGAGGATGATTTTAGAAAAGAGATGATGAAAAAACTTAGAACCAAAAATAAAAAATAAACTCTATCTAATTATTACTCAGATTAGAAAGATTAAGTTTAAAACCTATATTTGCGCAAAACTGTAAAATGCGTCTTCACAAAAATTTAGTTGTTGCTGTTATTAAAGTGCTTGATGGTGTCTTTAATCAGAACTTGTATGCTGATAAAACTATTGAAAAAGTTCTTAAATATGACAAAAGATGGGGAAGTAGAGATAGAGGTTTTATCGCAGAAACAAGCTATGAAATAATAAGATGGAAAAGGCTTTATTCAGAAATTGCTGAATCAAAAACCCCTTATAAACATAAAGAACTTTGGAAAATATTCGCAGTTTGGGCTGTGCTAAAAGGAATTCAACTTCCAGGCTGGCCAGAGCTGAACGATACACCCAACAGAAGAATAAAAGGGAGGTTTGATGAATTAATAAAAATAAGAAAATTTAAAGAATCTATTCCTGATTGGATGGACAAGCTTGGAGTAGATGAACTTGGTGAAAAAAAATGGGGAAATGAATTAAATGCTTTGAATCAAAAAGCATCAGTTATAATAAGAGTTAATTCTTTAAAAACTTCAATTGACAAAGTTCAAGAAATTCTTTCTGATGAAGATATTCAAACTGAAAAAATAAAAGGATTTCCTGATGCATTAAAATTAGTCGTAAGAAAAAATTTGTTTTTAACAAATGCTTTTAAAAACGGGTTTTTTGAAATTCAAGATGCCTCATCACAACTAGTCGCACCATTTCTTCAAATTGAAGAAGGTATGAAAATTTGCGATGTATGTGCTGGAGCCGGAGGTAAGACACTTCATTTATCTGCTCTTTCTAAAAATAAAGGGCAAATAATTGCCATGGATATTTATAAGAATAAATTACATGAACTCAAAAGAAGAGCAAAAAGAAATAACGCATTCAATATTGAAACTAGAGTGATTGAAAACAATAAACCTATCAAAAGATTATATGGAAAAATTGATAGATTATTAATTGATTCCCCTTGTTCTGGTTTGGGTGTATTAAAAAGAAATCCAGGTTCTAAATGGAATCTTTCCTTAGATTTTTTAAATAAAATCAGAAATGCTCAGCAAGATATTCTACAAAAATATGCTCCAATGATTAAAAAGGATGGAAAACTGGTATATGCAACTTGCTCAATACTTCCCTCTGAAAACGAACTACAAATTGACAAGTTTTTAAAATCTGAAATAGGAAAAGATTTTAAGAAAGAAGATGAAAAAAAAATTAGTCCAAATCAAACTGGATTTGATGGATTTTATATGGTTAGATTAAGCTATAAGTAACGATGTTAATAAGTAATTCAAAATCGTTATTTAAATTTCAAATTTAAGAAGAGCTTTTTGCTTTATTTCTTATATTTTTGGTTCTGTATTTTAAATAAATTCATCAATGATCCTCTATTTTAAAGACAAATTTGAAACGATTTTCGCCGTTGATTCATCAATTGAATTAAATGAAATTGATTTAAAAAAACTAGAATGGTTGTTTGTAGCTAAACACATTAATAAATCGTCTATTAATTCAAATTTTATAGGTCCAAAAAAAACCATGATTTCTCCCTGGAGCACAAATGCGGTAGAAATTTCAGAAAACATGGCGATTTCAGGAATATTAAGAATTGAAAAATTTACTCCCAAAAAATCTGATAACGATTTTGACCCAATGCTCTCGGAAGAGTATCCAATACTTGATCAAAAATTATTTAAAACATCTGTAAGCCCAAAGCCAATTATTGAAATTGAAGATATTTCAGATTATAATTTTAAGGAAGGACTTGCTCTAAATAAAGAAGAAATAAATTATTTAAACGAGTTGTCTAATAAATTAGAAAGAAAACTAACTGATAGTGAAGTGTTCGGATTTTCTCAGGTAAATTCTGAACATTGTCGTCATAAAATTTTTAATGGAAAATTTATTATAGATGGGATTGAAAAAGACAGCTCATTATTTAAACTAATTAAAAAAACATCTAAAAAAAATCCTAATGAAATTGTTTCTGCATACAAGGATAATGTAGCTTTTGTTAAAGGACCTAAAGTGGAGCAATTTGCTCCTAAACACGGAGACAAACCTTCATATTTTGAAACATCTAAATTTAATTCGGTTATTTCTTTAAAGGCTGAAACACATAACTTTCCAACAACTGTAGAGCCATTTAACGGAGCTGCTACAGGATCAGGCGGAGAAATAAGAGATAGACTTGCAGGTGGAAAAGGATCACTTCCTCTTGCTGGAACCGCCGTTTATATGACATCTTATCCAAGATATAATAAAAATAGAAAGTGGGTAAAAGAAGAAAGATCTTGGTTATATCAAACACCATTAGATATTTTAATAAAAGCCTCAAATGGAGCATCAGATTTTGGAAATAAATTTGGTCAACCTTTAATTTCTGGATCCGTATTAACTTTTGAACATATTGAAAACGAAAAAATACTTGGTTTTGATAAAGTTATAATGCTAGCTGGAGGAATTGGTTTTGCAAAAGAAGATCAAAGCTTAAAAGATAAACCTAGTGAAGATGATGTAATTGTTGTTTTAGGCGGAGATAATTATAGAATTGGTATGGGTGGTGCAGCTGTTTCATCAACTGAAACAGGAAATTATAGTTCTGGAATTGAATTAAATGCTGTACAAAGATCTAACCCTGAAATGCAAAAAAGAGTTGCTAATGCTATAAGAGCTTTTGTTGAATCTGATAAAAACTCTATTGTTTCAATACATGATCATGGAGCTGGAGGACATTTAAATTGCTTATCTGAATTGGTTGAAGAAACTGGTGGTCTAATCGATTTGGATCAACTTCCCGTTGGAGATAAAACACTTTCAGCAAAAGAAATTATTGGAAATGAATCGCAAGAGAGAATGGGATTAATTATTCCAGATAGCAAGTATGAAAAACTTAAAACAATAGCCGATAGAGAAAAAGCTCCATGCTACAAAGTTGGTAAAATTAAAAATGATGAAAAATTTCAAATTAAGTCTAAAAAAAATAATACATCTCCAATAAATCTATCGTTATCAGACTTTTTTGGAAGTTCACCAAAAACTGTAATGAGAGACAATACTATTAACAAAGTTTATCCCGATAAATCTTACAGTACAGATCTATTTGAGAAATATTTAAAAAACGTATTAAGCTTAGAATCAGTTGCATGTAAAGACTGGCTAACAAACAAAGTTGACAGGTGTGTTACAGGTAAGGTTGCCAAACAACAATGTGTTGGCTCTTTACAACTTCCTCTCAATAATTGTGGAGTTATGGCATTAGATTATAGTGGAAGAAATGGTGTAGCAACATCAATAGGTCACGCGCCTATACCAGCATTGATTAATCCTAAAGCAGGATCAAGAATAGCAATTGGTAAAGCATTAACTAATATAATTTGGGCTCCACTAGAGAAAAATTTACAATCAGTTACTTTGTCTGCCAATTGGATGTGGCCATGTAATAATCCAGGCGAAGATGCTAGATTGTATGAAGCTGTCGAATCTTGTTCAAATTTTGCAATTGAATTAGGTATAAATATTCCTACTGGAAAAGACTCTTTATCAATGAAGCAAAAATATAAAGATAAAGAAGTGATCTCACCAGGAACTGTAATTATTTCAGCAGCTGCAAATTGTAACGATATTTTAAATATAATTGAACCAGTTTTTCAAAATAATGATCAAAATATATATTACATTAATCTAGCAAATAATAACTTCAATATTGGAGGTTCTGCATTAAGTCAAACTTTAGAGTTTGTGGGATCTTCTACAATCGACACATGTGACCCTTCATATTTTAAAAAAACATTTAATGTTTTTCAAAATCTAATAAAAGATAACTTGATTTCATCTGGTCACGATATTAGTTCAGGAGGATTAATAACCACTATACTAGAAATGTGTTTTGCTGAAAATAATTTAGGAGCAAATATTGACCTTAATAAATTTGAAGAAAAAGATTTAATAAGAGTATTATTTAGTGAAAGTTTAGGTTTAGTTTTTCAAGGTAAAACTGAAATTGAAACAATTTTAAATGAAAATAATATTCATTTTTTGAAAATTGGAAACGTAACTAATAACTCCAAATTAGAATTAAAATCTGATACAACTAGTCTAAATTTAGATGTGTATAATTACAGAGATATTTGGTTTAAAACATCATATTTATTAGATAAAAATCAAAGTGGTGAAATTAAAGCAAAAGAAAGATTTCAAAATTTTAAAACACATTCTTTGAATTTTAATTTTCCTAAAAATTTTAATGGAAAGATTAATCTTAAAAATTTAAACAAAGTAAAAGCTGCTGTTATTAGAGAAAAGGGAAGTAATTCTGAAAGAGAAATGGCATATGCAATGAGTTTAGCAGGTTTTGAAGTTAAAGATGTACATATGACTGATTTAATTTCTGGAAGAGAAAATTTAGAAGACATTAATTTTATTGTTGCAGTAGGTGGATTTTCAAACTCTGATGTACTTGGTTCTGCAAAAGGATGGGCTGGATCATTTTTATATAATGAAAAAGCAAAAAATAGTTTGATGAATTTCTACAAAAGAGAAAATACATTGTCACTTGGAGTTTGTAATGGATGTCAATTGTTTGTTGAACTTGGTTTACTTCACCCTGAACATGAAATAAAACCTAAGATGGACCATAACGACTCTAATAAGTTTGAATGTATTTTTACCTCTGTTGAAATTCAAAAAAATGACTCTGTAATGTTTAAAAGTTTATCTGGTTCAAAACTAGGTATCTGGTCAGCACACGGAGAAGGTAAATTTAAGCTCCCTTACAACGAAAATAAATATAGTATAATTGGTAAATATGGATATAGCTCCTACCCTGCTAATCCAAATGGGTCTGATTACAACACGGCAATAATTAGTAATTCTAACGGAAGACATATTGCAATGATGCCGCACCTTGAAAGGTCAACTTTTCAATGGAACTGGCCCTATTACCCAAATAATAGAAAAGATGAAGTATCACCTTGGATTTTGGCATTTGAAAACGCAAAAGATTGGTTAGATAGAAATATTTAAAAAAAATAAAAAAATACTATGCGTGCATAGTATTTTTTTATTAAATTTGGTTTAGTGGAAAAAAAAACCATCGACCATTTACTTAGATCAACTTGGCAAGCAATTGCTAGAATGTATAACGAAGAAGCATCTAAATATGATTCAACGATGGCCACTGGATTTGCTCTTCTTAGTATAGATCCAAAAAAAGGTACCCCCTCTACTTCACTTGGACCAAAAATGGGAATGGAAGCTACTAGCTTGTCAAGGACACTTAAATCACTTGAAGAAAAAAAATTAATTGAAAGGAAACCAAACCCTGATGATGGAAGAAGTGTACTCATTTATTTAACAGAAAGAGGAAAAGTTAATAGAGATGCCTCCAGAGTAGCTGTTTTAAAATTTAATCAAGTAATAAAGGATGATATTGGAGATGAATCTTTTGAAAATTTTCACAATACAATTGAAAAAATAAATAATCTTATAAAGAATAAAAAAATATTCAATTTTTAACTCAAAAAAGAACAAAAAATGAAAAGAAATATAAAGAGTGTTGCAGTAATTGGATCCGGAGTTATGGGGTCTGGAATTGCATGTCATTTTGCAAATGTTGGAATAAAAGTTTTGTTGTTAGATATAACTCCTAACAAATTAAATGAAAAAGAAGAAAAACTTGGTCTTTCACTTGATGATAAAAAAGTTAAAAATAGAATAGTAACTGAAATGTTTCAAAGATGTATAAAATCTAAACCTGCTCCACTTTACCATAAAAATTTTGCTAAAAGAATAGAGCTAGGTAATCTTACAGATGACATACAAAAGATAAGTAAAGTTGATTGGATTATTGAAGTTGTTACCGAAAAATTAAATATTAAACAAATTGTTTTTGAACAAATTGAAAAACATAGAACGAACGGTACTCTAATTACATCTAATACATCTGGAATCCCAATAAAACAAATGAATGAGGGAAGATCTGAAGATTTTAGAAAGAACTTTGCCGTAACACATTTTTTTAACCCACCTCGATATTTAAAATTATTTGAAATCATTCCTGGTCCAGATTGTAAACCAGAAATAATTGATTTCCTAAATGATTTTGGGGAGAGATTTTTAGGAAAAGATTCAGTTTTAGCCAAAGATACACCAGGTTTTATTGGAAACAGGATTGGAACATTTGGAATGGTTAATATATTAAATAACGTTGAAAAATTAAATTTAACAATTGAAGAAATAGACAAACTAACTGGACCTATTATTGGAAGTCCAAAATCTGCTACATTTAGAACTAGTGATGTTGTTGGATTAGATACAACTGTGAATGTAGCAACAGGTATTTATGACAATTGCCCTAACGATGAATTTAGAGATACTTTTAAGCTGCCTAAATACATTTATACAATGTTAGAAAACAATTGGCTAGGTTCTAAAACAGATGGAGGATTTTACAAAAGAATTAAAGATGAAAATGGAAAATCTACTATTCTTTCATTAGACTTAAAAACTTTAGAATATTCACCTGTTAAAAAAGTTTCGTTTGAAACATTAAATAATGCTAAAAAAATTAGCAATGTAATAGACAGGTTTTCAGTACTGGTAAATGGCTCTGACAAAGCTGGAGAATTTTATAGATTTAACTTTGGAACAATGTTTTCTTACATTCAAAACAGAATACCTGAAATATCTGATGAACTTTACAGGGTAGATGATGCATTAAGAGCAGGGTTTGGATGGAAAAACGGACCATTTCAAATATGGAATTCGATAGGTATTAAAAAAGGAGTTGAAATCATGGAATCTTTAGGGCACAAGCCTGCAAAATGGATTTCTGAAATGATAAACAATAAGATTGACTGTTTTTATAAAATCGAAGACAGTAAAATAAATTATTACGATTTAAATACTAAATCTTTTATTATTAAGCCTGGTCAAGACTCTCTTATCATACTAAATAACTTAAATACAAGTTCAACAGTTTGGGAAAACAATGATTCGATAATTAAAGATATAGGAGATGGTGTTTTGAATATTGAATTTAGAACTAAAATGAATACTCTTGGACAAGGAGTACTAATGGGCCTAAATAAAGCTGTTGATTTAGCTGAAAAAAACTATAGAGGAATTGTCATAGGTAATGAAGGATCTCATTTCTCAGCTGGGGCAAATTTAGGGGCAATATTTATGGCCGCGGCTGAACAAGAATATGACGAAATTAATATGGCTATAAAATATTTCCAAGATAGCATGATGAAGTTAAGATATTCCAACATTCCTGTAATTGCAGCTCCTCATGGTCTTACTTTAGGTGGAGGATGTGAGGTAACTATGCATTGTGACAAGGCAGTAGTTTATAGTGAGAGTTATATAGGTTTAGTAGAAGTAGGAGCTGGATTAATTCCAGGTGGAGGAGGTTGTAAAGAAATGGCACTTAGAGCTTCAAAGAAATTTAGCAAAAATGATGTGGAGTTAAATGTGCTTCAAGAATACTTTCTGAATATTGGAATGGCTAAAACATCAACTTCAGCTTACGAAGCAGTTGATTTAGGATATTTAGAACCAAATAATGACACGATAATAATGAACAAAAATCATCAAATTTCAATTGCTAAAAAACATGCAATTTTAATGTCTGATTATGGATATTTACCCCCTTGCAGTGAAAAAAATATTAAAGTCTTAGGCAAACAAGCTCTAGGTATGTTTATGGTTGGAACTGATACAATGAAAGCTGGAAAATATATTTCAGAGCATGATCAAAAAATAGCTAATAAAATTGCCTATGTTATTAGTGGAGGTGATTTATCAAAAGCAACATTTGTAAACGAACAATATTTACTAGACTTAGAAAGAGAAGCTTTTCTTTCTCTTTGTTCAGAAAGAAAAACATTAGAAAGAATACAGCACATTTTAAAAACAGGTAAACCTTTAAGAAATTAAATTATGAAAGAAGCATATATAGTTAAAGCGTATAGAACTGCTGTTGGAAAGGCACCAAAGGGATTGTTTAGATTTAAAAGGCCAGATGAACTTGCCTCAGAAACAATAAACCACATGATGGAGCAGATTCCTGAACTCGATAAAACTAGAATTGATGATGTAATAGTAGGAAATGCAACACCTGAAGCTGAACAAGGTTTAAATATAGGCAGAGTAATCTCTTTGATGGGATTAAAAGTTGAAGATGTTCCGGGTGTTACGGTAAATAGATACTGTGCTTCTGGTTTAGAGACTATTGCTATGGCATCTGCAAAAATTAAATCAGGAATGGCTGACTGTATAATAGCTGGAGGAGTAGAAAGCATGAGTTTTATACCAATGGGTGGGTATAAACCTGTTCCAGACTATGCTATTGCACAACAAGGTAAAGAGGATTATTACTGGGGAATGGGATTAACAGCTGAGCAAGTTGCACAACAATTTAATATTAACAGGGAAGATCAAGACGAATTTGCATTAAATTCTCATTCAAAGGCAGTTGATGCTATTTCAAAAGGTAAGTTCAAATCTCAAATAGTTCCAATTAAAGTTGAAGAAACTTATCTTGATGAAAATGGAAAAAAAGCATTTAGAGAATATACGGTAGATACTGATGAAGGACCTAGAAAAGATACAAATCTCAAGGTTTTGAATAAACTTAGACCTGTATTCACAATGAATGGTAGCGTCACAGCTGGTAATTCATCTCAAATGAGCGATGGTGCAGCGTTTGTATTAATAATGAGTGAAAAAATGGTGAAAGAATTAAATATAGAACCAATTGCCAGACTAGTTAATTATGCTGTAGCTGGTGTTCCACCAAAAATAATGGGAATAGGTCCTGTTAAAGCTATTCCAAAAGTTTTAAAGCAAGCTGACATGAAAATTGATAATATTGATTTAATTGAACTAAATGAAGCATTTTCTTCTCAATCATTAGCAGTAATTAGAGAGTTAAATTTAAATCCTGAAATTATCAATGTTAATGGTGGAGCTATAGCACTGGGTCATCCTTTAGGATGTTCAGGAGCTAAATTATCAGTTCAGCTTTTTAATGAAATGAGAGATAGAAAATCTAAATACGGTATGGTAACAATGTGTGTTGGAACTGGTCAAGGAGCAGCAGGAATCTATGAATTTTTAAATTAAAAAATTATTATGAGTATAAATGAAAAAAATATAACAAGAGGAGGTGAATTTATAATTAAAGAAACTAATTGTGAAAATGTCTTTTCACCAGAGGATTTTTCTGAAGAACAACTGATGATGAAACAAGCCGTTTCAGATTTTATTGATAAAGAAGTTATGCCTCATCGTGAAAGATTTGAAAATAAAGATTATAAATTAACAGAAGATATAATGAAAAAAGCTGGAGATCTTGGCTTTTTAGGAGTAGCAGTTCCAGAAGAGTATGGTGGAATGGGAATGGGATTTGTTTCAACAATGCTAGTATGTGAGACTATTTCAGGAGCTGTAGGTTCTTTATCAACAGCATTTGGAGCTCATACTGGAATTGGAACAATGCCAATAGTTCTTTATGGAAATGAAGAACAAAATAAAAAGTTTGTTCCACAACTTGCCAGTGGAGAAATATTTGGATCGTATTGTTTGACTGAGCCAAGTGCAGGATCAGATGCTAATAGTGGAAAAACAAAAGCAGTTTTAAGTGAGGATGGAACTCATTATAAAATTACAGGTCAAAAAATGTGGATTTCAAATGCTGGATTTGCAAAATTGTTCATTGTTTTTGCAAGAATTGATGATGACAAGAACATAACAGGTTTTATAGTACCTAACGAATCTAACAATGGAATTACGTTGGGTGATGAGGAAAAAAAACTAGGTATACATTCATCTTCAACAAGACAAGTGTTTTTCAATGAAACAAAAGTACCAGTTGAAAATATGCTATCAGAAAGAGGAAGTGGTTTTAAAATAGCAGTAAACTCTTTAAATGTAGGAAGAATAAAATTAGCAGCAGCATGCCTAGATGCTCAAAAAAGAGTTACATCATATGCTGTGCAATATGCAAATGAGAGAATTCAATTTAAGACAAAAATTATTGATTTCGAAGCTATAAAAGAAAAAATTGCTATGATGGCAACAGATACTTACGTTGGTGAATCAGCAACATACAGGGCTGCAAAGGATATAGAAGATCGAATTAAGATTAGACACGACAGTGGTAATAGTTTTCAGGAATCGGAGCTTAAAGGAGTTGAAGAGTACGCTATAGAATGTTCACTGTTAAAAGTAGCTATAAGTGAGGATATGCAAAATATTGCCGATGAAGGTATTCAAATATTTGGTGGAATGGGTTTTTCGGCAGAAACTCCAATGGAAGGTGCATGGAGAGATTGTAGAATTGGTAGAATATACGAAGGTACTAATGAAATAAATAGAATGTTAAGCGTTGGAATGCTAATCAAAAAAGCAATGAAAGGTCATATTGATTTTATTAGTCCAGCTACTAAAGTAGCAGATGAATTAATGGGAATTCCATCTTTTGAAGTGCCTGATTTAACTGAGCTATTTTCTCAAGAAAAACTAATTATTAAAAATTTAAAAAAAGTGTTTTTAATGTTGGCTGGTGCTGGAATAAAAAAGTTTGGGGAGAAATTAGAAGAACATCAACAAATGTTGTTAGCTGTTTCTGACATACTTATAGAAGTTTACATGATAGAATCTGCACTATTAAGAACAGAAAAAAATTGTAATAAACTTGGAAAAGAAACTCAAACTAACCAAATTTCAATGACTCAGTTATATTTATATAAAGCTGTAGATATTATACAATCAAAGGGGAAAGAAGTGATTGTATCTTTTGCGGCAGGTGATGAACAAAAAGGACTTTTAATGGGACTAAAAAGATTTACAAAATATTACGAATATCCAAATATTATTAAATTAAAGAATAGTATTGCAGACAAATTAAAAGAAGAAAACAAATATTGTTTTTAATAAATTAAAAGTTTTTATATTAAATTTAGGTATGAATTACTTCAAACTCATACCTATTTTTATTTTTACTTCTTTATGTTATTCGCAAAGCGAAGAAAATTACTATAATATTATAGATTCAGTTTCGGAAAATAAAATAGAGAGTAATATTAAAAAACTAGTATCATTTGGAACTAGGCATACATTAAGCGACACTACATCTGTCACAACTGGAATTGGTGCAGCAAGAAGATGGATAAAGAAATCTTTTGAAAATATTTCTTCAGATTGTAATAATTGCTTAGAGGTTTTTTATCAAAAAAATTATTTTATAAAAAATAAAAGAAGATTAATCAAAGATGTTTGGATTAATAATGTAGTTGCTATTCAAAGAGGAGTAGTAAATCCGAATAGATACATAATTATGAGTGGTGATATTGATAGTAGAGTCAGTGATCCCAATGACTATACATCACTCTCACCTGGTGCAAATGATAATGCTTCTGGAATGGCTGGGGTAATTGAAGCAGCAAGAGTATTAAGCAAATATGAATTTGATAATAGTATAATATACGTTGGATTATCTGGTGAAGAACAAGGTCTATATGGAGGTGCTGGATTAGCTAATTTTGCAAAAAAAAATAATTGGGAAATTATTGGGATTTTAAATAATGATATGATTGGAAATATAGAGGGTGTAGATGGAGTAATTGATAATTTTAGTTTTAGGATATTCTCTGAACCTACTCCAGCTAATGAATCAGAAGTTTCTTTCAGAAGGAGAAGATTTTACGGGGGAGAAGTTGATGGGAATTCAAGGCAGCTTGCAAGATATATTCATAAAACAGTTAGAAAGTACATGCCAGAAATGAATCCTATGATGATATATAGATTGGATAGATTCGGTAGAGGAGGTCATCACAGACCATTTAATGATTTAGGATATGCTGGAGTAAGAATAATGGAGGCTCACGAAAACTACAATAGACAACATCAAGATATTAGAACTGAAAATAGTATCGAATATGGTGATGTTATTTCTGGAGTTAATTTTAAATATGCAAAAAAATTAACAGCAGTTAATGCTATAAATTTAGCGAGCTTAGGCTGGAGTCCAAAAGAACCAAAAAATGTAAAAATTGGAGGAGCAGTAAAACCTTCTACTAAGCTTAAATGGGAAAAACCAAAAAACTCAAAAATATTAGGATATAAAATATATTGGAGAGAAACTACATCACCTTACTGGGAAAATAGCAGATTTGTAGGAAATATTAATCAATTTACATTAAAAGGAATTGTTATAGACAATTACTTATTTGGAGTTTCTAGCGTTGGGAATAATAATCAAGAAAGCGTTATAGTCTTTCCAAGTGAGGTGTTTAATTAAATTCTGATACAATTTTTTTAAAACTATCTGGATCTGTATCACCTTCAGTATTAAACAAAAGAATTTTTGAATCTTGATTTAAATTAAGGTGTTTTTTTAAATCATTAGGTTGTTCGAAATCTAAAACTTTAATCAATCCACCCAATGCTGCTGCTCCAGATTCACCTGATATTATTTTCAAATCATTTCCAATGGGATTATAGAATTGTTTCATTGCTTTCTTAGTTTGTTCATCTGAGATCTTAATAACAGCATCACATCCATTCTTAATAATTTCCCAAGCATTTTTTGAGGGAATTCCACAGTTCAAACCAGCCATAATAGTGTTAAATGAAGTATTAGGAGATATCCTATTGCCATTTTTAAAAGATTCAAAAACACCACATGATTCTTCAGGTTCAACCAAAACTATTTTTGGACGATTTTCCTTATAATGATTTAAATAATACCAAATACATGAGGAAGGCCAACTACCTACGCCGCATTGTAAAAAAATTATATCGAATTTAGATTTAGAATTTTTATTATTTGGAAACTCAATTTCCTTAAAATGAGTTAAATAACCAGACATTATCAGAGACGGAATTTCTTCATAATTTTCCCATGAAGCATCTTGAACTAACTGCCAGCCATTTTCATCACACTTTTTGGAGGCATAAACACAGGTTTCTTCATAATTTAGATCAAGTTGATATACAATAGCATCATACAACTGGATAGCCTTAATTCTGTTTTTTGAAGTATCTCTTGGAACAAAAACAATTGCTTTTTTACTGAATTTTTGAGCTGCCCATGCTAAACCCTTTCCATGATTACCATCTGTAGCGGTACAAAAAACTTTAATATTTGGATTGTTTTTTAAAATCTCGTGTATAGCATAAGTTGATCCTAATACTTTAAAAGAATTTAAACCAAATCTATTTGATTCATCTTTAACAAAGATATTTTTCAATCCAAAATGATCTGAAAGTGAAACTAAATTAACAAGTGGAGTTTTGTTATAATAGTTCTGATTTGTATGGAATTCAAATGAGTTACTTGATTTAAGAACTGAATTTGAAAAATTATCATTTAATGAATTTGAACAATTATTAATAATAAAATCATTCATAAAACTAATCTAAACTAAATCCGTTTTTTTTCATCCATTCGTCATTATACATTTTTCCAATATACCTACTTCCTGAATCATGTAACAAAACTACAACAACATCGTTTTTATTAAAATTATGCTTTAGCTGAAGAACTCCCTTTACAGCTGCTCCACATGAATTACCCGCAAAAATCCCTTCTTGTTTGGCTAATTTTCGAGTATAAATAGCAGCATCTTCATCAGTTACTTTTTCAAAGCCATCAATTATATCAAAATTTACATTTTTAGGAAGTATATCTTCTCCAATACCCTCTGTAATATATGGGTATATTTCATTCTGATCAAAAATTCCAGTTTCATGATATTTTTTAAATACAGATCCATAAGTGTCAATTCCCCAAATTTTAATTTTTGGATTTTTTTCTTTTAAAAATTTTGCAACCCCAGAAATAGTTCCACCAGTTCCAACTCCAACTACAAAATGTGTTATTTTACCATCAGTTTGGTTCCATATTTCAGGTCCCGTAGTCTCATAATGGGCTATTGTATTTGATGGATTGTCGTACTGGTTAACATACCAAGAATTTGGAGTTTCTTCTCCAATTCTTTTAGAAGTAGAATAATACGAATTAGGATCTTCTGGCTTTACATTTGCTGGACAAACAATAACTTTAGCACCCACTGCTCTTAAAACATCAAATTTTTCTTTAGACTGCTTATCAGTAGAAACACATACTAATTTGTAACCCTTTACTATTGCTGCCAATGCTAAACCCATTCCGGTATTTCCTGACGTTCCCTCAACAATGGTATAACCAGGTTTCAAACGACCGTCATTTTCAGCATCTTCAATCATTTTCAAAGCCATTCTATCTTTAATTGAACTACCTGGATTAAAAAACTCAACTTTTGCTAAAACTAGTGCATCAACTTCCTTAGTCAGATTATTTAATTTTATTAAAGGAGTATTACCTATAGTTTCTAGTATATTTTTATGATATTTCATATTGATTTGCAAATATAATAATATACAAGCTTATTACGTTATTGTAATTTTCATTATTTAATTCTTATAGATTTGGTTGGAGAAATTCTAGTAATAATGTAGGATGGAATTATTAACATAAGAAAACAAAAAAACAAAACTCCAAAATTTAATATAATAAGTGACATAAAATTAAAATCAAAAGGAAACTCAGAAACATAATAAGTTTGTGGATCTAATTTTATAAATCCAGTCGCGTTCTGAAAAAAAATCAAACCTAAGCCAATAACATTTCCAATTAATAAGCCTAAACCAATTAAATATGCACCATTAATTAAAAATATAGATCTGATTGATTTATTAGATGCTCCAACTGTTTTTAAAATTCCTATAAATGTTGTTTTTTCTAAAACCGTCACTAATAAGGCTGTAATCATATTAATCCCGCCAACGAGTATCATAATTATAATAATTAATAATACATTAAAGTCAAATAAAGACATCCAATTAAAAATTTCGGGAAACCTTTCATTAATTGACATTACACTAATTTCAGCCTGGGTTTGATTATATAAATCAATAGAAACTTCATTTGTATGAGAATATTTATTCAGAAATATTTCAATACCTCCAGCATCACCGATATTCCATTTATTCATTTTTTGAATATGCCTTATATCTCCAAAAAAATATAATTGATCAAATTCAATAAGTCCAGAATTATAAATACCCACAACTTTAAAAATTCTTTCGTTTGGAATTGAAAGAGAATTTGATTTAAAAAAAGTTGCTTTAAATTTATCACCTAAATTTATTAATAGTTTATTTGATAGAATTTCTGATATTATTACTTCATTAGAAATATTAGAATTTAAAGATATAACTCTACCGCTAGTTATATATTTTGAAAAATCCTCCCAATTAAATTTTGAAGTTACTCCTTTCAAAACAACACCTTCAAAGTTATTTGATTTTATAATTAAGCCTGATTTATAAGCTACTTTTTGAAAGTATTTAATCTTATCATTACTTTGTAATAAATTATAATCAAAATCATTAACAAAAGGGTTTAATGAGGAAAAAGATGAATTATTTTCAAAATTTGATATTGATATGTGACCAAAAAATGAAGAAACTTTAGATTCTATTGTTTTTTGTAATCCAACGCTCGATGAAATTGAAATGATCATCATCACTATACCAATAACAATTGACAAAATTGATATTTTTATTATTGGAGATGAAACGGTATTTTTATATGGCTTTGATTTTACCAATCTTTTAGCCACATAAGATTCAAAACTCATGTTTATGAAATTAAATTTAGTAATATATAAAATTACCTTTTTTTTAATATTTAACATATTAAGTAACTTTTCTTTTTCTCAATCTGTTAACTACATTAGCATTGGCGCAACTGAAACTAAAAACTATGTAGAAGATTTAACTAATCTGAAAGTTGGAGTAGTTGGAAATCATACATCATTGATACTTTCCAAAAATAAAAAATACGTTCACTTAGTTGATTCATTAATTTCTCTAAAAATTGACATTAAAAAAATTTTTTCACCTGAACATGGGTTTAGAGGAGAAGCTGATGCGGGTGAAAAAATTAATAATAATATTGATCCAAAAACAGGAATTGAAATAATTTCATTGTATGGAAAAAATAAAAAACCAACAAATAAACAACTCAAGGGAATTGATGTCCTAGTGTTTGATATTCAGGATGTAGGTGCAAGGTTTTATACTTATATATCAACTTTACACTATGTTATGGAAGCTGCAGCTGAAAATAATATTAAATTAATAGTCTTGGACAGACCTAATCCAAATGGGCATTATGTTGATGGACCAGTTAGAGAATTGAATTTAAAAAGCTTTATTGGAATGCATCCAGTCCCAATAGTTCATGGAATGACTATTGGAGAATATGCATTAATGATTAATGGTGAAGGTTGGTTAGCTAATAAAGTTAAATCTGATTTAAAAATAGTTCAAATGCAAAAATATAATCGAAATTTGATTTATGATCTTCCCATAAAGCCTTCACCTAACCTTCCAAATAAAAAATCAATTAATCTTTATCCTAGCCTTTGTTTGTTTGAAGGAACCAATGTTAGTATTGGAAGAGGAACAATTTCACAGTTTCAAGTAATCGGAAATCCAAATTGGCAGAACTATAACTTTACTTTTACTCCTATTTCAATGCCAGGCGCAAAAAATCCAAAACATCTTAATTCTAAATGTTATGGTATTGATTTAAGAAATAATCCAAGATTAAATTCAATAAACTTAAAATGGATAATAAAAGCCTATCAAAACTCAGAAGATAAAATTTCTTTTTTTGGTAAAAGCTTTGACAAACTTGCAGGGACTTATGATTTAAAGAAACAAATAATCAAAGGCGAAAATGAATTACAAATTAAAAAAAGCTGGAAAAACGGATTGGAAAAATTTAATAAAATAAGAGCAAAATACTTACTATATGACTAAGGAATATTTAAATATTTATGAGTTTGTAAAGATACTTTCCATTTAGGATTTTTCATTACATAATCTACAATAATAGGCATGATTTTTTCTCGTTTACTCCACTCAGGCTGTAGATATAGTATACAATTATTAGAAACTTTTCTAGATTCAATTTCAGCAAATTTTAAGTCGTCTAAATTATAAACTATCATTTTTAGTTCATTTGCTTTTAAATATATTTCATCAAGAGGATTTTTATTTTTTTTTGGACTTAGACAAATCCAATCCCAATTTCCAGAAAATTTATATGCACCAGAAGTTTCAATATGAGTTTTAATATTATTTTCATTTAAAAGTTTAGTTACAGGATTCATATCCCACATTAAAGGCTCACCACCTGTGATAACTACAATATCAGAACTCTTCTTGACATTTATTACAATATCCGTGATTTTGGTAGGAGGATGAATATCAGGATCCCAACTTTCTTTAACGTCACACCAATGACAACCGACATCACAACCACCTAATCTAATGAAAAAAGCAGCAGAACCTTTATGATACCCTTCTCCTTGTATAGTATAAAATGATTCCATCAAAGGAAGAAGAAGTCCCTTATCAATTAATTCTTTTTGGTTTTTAGATTTCACTTGGCAAATATATAAGATAAAATCAATTAGTATTTAAAGTAATTATTACATTTATTAAAATTATATAAAATGAATAAATATCTGATAATAACATTAACAATTCTTAGTATTGGATGTTCAAATACTGAATATAAAATTGAGAAAGGTAAAGTTGGTAAACTAAATAAAGAGATTAAAATTCAGCAACTTGATTCAATTTTCAGAAATGATTCTATTGTAAAAAGAATTGGTGAAGGAGATTACATGTTTTCTGGAGATGACAAATATTTAATTTTTGATATCAATAAAAATCACTTACTTACCATAACTCCAAGAAACCAACATGATAACGATGAAACTATTGAAACTATTGAAATAGTTAGTGATCTTTACAAAACAAATAAGGGTGTAAGTACTAAAAGTAAGTTTGAGATGATTGAAAAAAATCATAAAATAAATTCTATTCAAAATACTATTAATAATTTAATCATTTATGTTGACGATATTGATGCTTACTTTATTATTGACAAACAAAATTTACCAATTGAATTAAGACTCGGTACAGAAAAAATAATTAAAACCATTAATATTCCGCCTGATAGTAAAATAAAAAGATTTATGATCGGATGGAATTAAAAAATAAAATATGAACAAACTATCTCCTTTTCATCTGGCAATTCCTGTAAGTAATCTTGAAAAAAATAGAGCTTTTTATAAAGATATTTTAGAATGTTCAGAAGGAAGAAGCAGTGACCATTGGGTTGATTTTAACTTTTTTGGGCATCAACTTGTGATTCATTTAGATGATAATATTAATAAAGAAAATTCTAATCCTGTTGATGGAAAAAATGTACCAATTCCTCATTTTGGAGTTGTCCTAGAATGGAAAGTATTTAAAGAATTTGCTGAAAAACTTAAAAAAAGAAAGATTGAATTTATAATAGAGCCCTATGTAAGATTTAAAGGTCTGACAGGTGAACAAGCTACAATGTTCTTTAAAGATCCATCTGGAAATGCCCTAGAATTTAAATCATTTAAAGATCCTAGTCAAATATTTGCTAATTAGGTATTTTTCTAGAAAGTAAAGTGTTTTTTAACAACATTGCAATTGTCATTGGACCAACTCCACCAGGGACTGGAGTAATAAAACTAGCTTTTGATTTAACAGATTCAAAATCTACATCTCCTTTTATTACATAACCCTTTTTAGAATTTTCATCTTTAACTCTTGTTATTCCAACATCAATTATTACTACACCATCCTTAACCATATTGCTTTTGACAAATTCTGGTATTCCGAGTGCTGAAACTATAATATCTGCATTTTTAGTATAACTTTCCAAATTCAATGTTCTACTATGTACGACTGTTACAGTAGAATCTCCCGCTTTTCCTTTACTGTTCATTAATATACTAATTGGTCTTCCAACTATATGACTTCTTCCAATTACAACTGTATGTTTTCCTGATGTTTCTATTTCATATCTTCTTAGAAGTTCCATAATTCCAAAAGGTGTGGCCGGTATAAAAGTTTCCATATTTAACGCCATTTTACCAAAATTGGTAGGATGAAAACCATCAACATCTTTGTTGGGATCAATCGACATTAATATTCTCTCTTCATTAATATGATTTGGCAATGGTAATTGAACAATAAAACCATCAATTTCTTTATCATTATTTAACAAATTAATTTGATCAATAAGTTTGTCTTCACTAATTGATGAATCAAGTTTTATTAAAGTTGATTCAAAACCAACTTGCTTGCATGATCTTACTTTACTACCAACATAAGTTAAACTAGCACCATCTTCACCAACAATTACTGCTGCTAAATGTGGAGGTCTAATTCCTTTGGAAATTATAGTATCTACCTCATTTTTAATTTCCTGTTTTATTTGATTTGAAATTTCTTTTCCGTCTATTATTTTCATAAATTATTTATTTCATTCCTTGCATCATTTGCATAAGCTTATTAGAACCTCCGCCTTGCATCATTTTCATCATTTTTGACATTTGTTCAAATTGTTTTAAGAGCTTATTAAGTTCTTGAATCTCTAATCCACTTCCATTTGATATTCTTTTTTTTCTACTAACATCAATAATTTTAGGATTTGAACGTTCTTTGGGAGTCATCGAATATATTAAAGCTTCAATATGCTTAAACGAATCATTATCAATTTCAGTATTACCAATTGCTTTGCTCGCACCAGGAATCATACCTACCATATCTTTGATATCACCCATTTTTTTAATTTTTTTAATTTGAGCAAGAAAATCGTCCAAGCCAAATTGACTTTTTGCAATTTTTTTACTTAAAATCCTCGCTTCTTTTTCATCATAAACATTTTGAGCTTTTTCAACTAAAGAAACGATATCTCCCATTCCAAGTATTCTATCAGCCATTCTTTCTGGATGAAAAACGTCAATTGCATCCATTTTCTCTCCGGTTCCAATAAACTTTATTGGTTTATCAACTACTGATTTAATTGATAAGGCTGCTCCTCCTCTTGTATCTCCATCAAGCTTAGTTAATACAACACCATCAAAATTTAATATATCATTAAAAGATTTAGCAGTATTTACTGCATCTTGACCTGTCATTGAGTCTACAACAAATAAAGTTTCTTGAGGGTTGACAGCTCTATGAATGTTTTTAATTTCATTCATCATTTCATCATCAACAGCTAATCTTCCAGCAGTATCAATTACAACTAAATTTTTACCATGCTTTTTTGCATATAAAATTGAATCTGAAGCAATTTTTACTGGATTTTTTTCTAATTCGTCACTGTATACATCAACTTCAATTTGTCCACCAATAATTTTTAATTGTTCAATTGCAGCAGGTCTATAAACATCGCAAGCAACTAACAAAGGTTTTTTATTTTTTTTTGTTTTTAAAAAATTTGATAATTTTCCAGAGAAAGTAGTTTTTCCTGAACCCTGTAAACCTGACATTAATATGATCGTAAAAGAATCAGAAAGATTAATTCCTTCTGCATTTCCTCCCATTAGTTGGGTCAATTCATCCTTTACAATTTTAACCATTAATTGACCTGGATTAATTGTTGTTAAAACATTTTGTCCAAGTGCTTTATTTTTAACATTGATCGTAAATTCTTTTGCTGTTTTAAAATTCACATCAGCCTCAAGCAAAGCTCTTCTAACTTCTTTTAATGTTTCTGCAACATTAATTTCAGTAATTTTACCTTGACCTTTTAGAACTTTAAAGGCCGAATTAAGTTTATCTGTTAAATTATTAAACATTATTTTTTGTTTTAATTACATTTTATCAGGAACATTTATTCCTAATAATTTCATAGACGATTTAATAATTAAACCAACCTTATAACTTAAGCTCAATCGAAATAATTTGACATCATTATTTTCAATTTTTAATATTGTTGTAGTTTGATAATAAGAATTAAAAGCTTTTACTAATTCGTATGTATAATTAGCAATTAATGATGGATTTAAATTATCCGCAGAAGATTTAATTAAGTCTGGATACTGAGTTAATAATTTTAATATTTGTTTCTCTTTTGAATTAATTTCTAAATTATCGTTTACAGGATTATTTATATATGTTTCTTTTTTTAATAAAGATTGAATCCTTGCATATGTATATTGAACAAAAGGTCCTGTATTTCCGTTGAAATCAATAGAGTCATTTGGATCAAATAAAATTCTTTTTTTTGGATCGACTTTAAGAATATAATATTTCAAAGCCCCAAGTCCAATCGTTTGATTTAATATGTTTTTATCATCACTACTTAAACCATCAAGCTTTCCAAGATCACTAGATAGTTTAGAGGCATTGCTAATCATTTCCGAAATCAATTCATCCGCATCAACAACTGTACCTTCACGACTTTTCATCTTTCCTGATGGTAAATCAACCATCCCATAACTTAAATGAAATAAATGATTTGACCATTCAAAACCAAGTTTTTTTAAAACCTTAAATAACACATTAAAATGATAGTCTTGTTCGTTTCCTACTGTGTATATTAATCCATTCATTTCAGGATTATCTTTATATCTTTTATAAGCTGTCCCTAAATCTTGTGTCATATAAACAGAAGTACCATCTGATCTTAGTAATAGTTTTTCATCTAATCCTTCATCAGATAAATCAATCCAAACTGAGCCATCATCTTTTTTAAAAAAAATCTGTTTATCTAGTCCATGAGTTATAATGTCTTTTCCAATTAGATAAGTATCACTTTCATAATACAAGGAGTCAAAATCAACTCCAAGATCATTATAGGTTTTATTAAACCCGTCGTAAACCCAACCATTCATTAATTTCCAAACATCTATAGTTTTTTGATCACCAGCCTCCCATTTTCTTAATAATTCTTTAGCTTCAAGAAGAATAGGAGATTTTTGTTCGGCTTCAACTTTTGACAAACCAGAACTAATTAATTCATTTACTTCGTTTTTATAAATTTTATCAAAAAGAATATAATATTTACCAACAAAAAAATCACCTTTTTCGTTCAAATCATTTGGAGTTTTATTTTCACCAAATTTCAGCCAAGCAATAATTGATTTACATATATGAATCCCCCTGTCATTTATAATTTGAGTTTTATTTACTCTTTTACCAGAGGCTTCTAAAATTTTAGACATAGAATAACCAAGTAAAATATTTCTAATATGTCCTAAGTGCAAAGGTTTATTAGTATTGGGTGATGAATACTCAACTAAATAAAGAGAGCTGTTTTCATCAGGACTAGTAAAACCATAATTAATATCACTAAGACAATTATTTAAAAATTCTAAATAATAAAATGATGAAATAGAAAGATTTAGAAATCCTTGAATAACATTAAACCCTGTAACATATTTAGAATTATTAACTATAAAAGAGCCTAGTTCGTTTCCTAAATTAGAAGGATTTTGTTTTAAAATTTTAACTAGAGGAAAGACTACAATTGTTAAATCACCTTCAAAATCTTTTCTAGTAAGTTGGATTTCAAAATCAATAAAATCAATATCGTACTTTAATTTAAGATATTCTGAAAGTTTAGACTTTAAAATTTTATTTATATTCATCAAATAAATTTCAAGTAAATATAATTATAAAATGAATAAATTATTTTTTTGATTCGTTTATCTTTGAAATAATTAATTCGTTTAAATGTTAAGAAATATTTCTTACAATAATTCTAAAATTAAATCAGAAATCATTGACTTATTAGGTAATCCTTTTACAATATTAAAAAGGATTAAACTTGGTGGTATTGGTTCTCCAAAATATTTAATATCACAAACAGACTCTGAAATCAATAGTTTATTAATCTTAGATAATAATATTAATCATTGCAATATTGAGATAAGACCAAAGGGAATAATAATTAGTTTCAGATCATTATTAGAAACTTACGCTCTAATAGTTCCATACTATAAACTAAAATTGTTCAAAGGGAAATCTAACGAATACTCAATATATATGGACAAATACTTTATTAAAATATTGGCAAAAAAAAACAGTGAACATGAATTCATCAAAAAAATTAATAAATTAAAATTATCTAATTAAAAACTTCTGCAATCATACATCTAACACTACCTCCACCACAATTTTCTATTGTCTCGACATTAGACTGTATAATTTTTGAAAATTTTTCTATTTTTTGTATTTGAAGTTTAGAAAGCGATTTATATGCTTGACTACTCATTACTAGAAAACTAATATTTTTATATAATAATTCTATCATGTTTCCTGCAAAAGAATTTAATTGAATTTCACTTATTTCAATTATTTCTTTATTATCGTCCTTTAGGCTTTTCAGAACAATTTGTTTGTCTATTTCGGAATCAATGGAATCTAAACAAATTATTGAATAGTTGTTTGCTATACACATCATCACATTAGTATGATAAATAGGTTTTCTTTGATTATTAGTGCTTTGATAAGATTTAAAAACTATAGGCAAGTAATTAAATTCATCACAAAATTCTTCGATTAAATTCTCTGATGTTCTTTCAGACAAAGAACAGTAGGATTTTTTATTTAGCCTATCTAAAACCATACTACCAGTTCCTTCAAGAAATAAATTATGATTTTCAGCGTTACTGTAATCATTAATAAAATCAATTTTAACTCCCTTGCTTTCAATAAATTTTAAGATTTTATCATTTCGCTCAAGTCGTCTATTATTAGCATACATTGGATATATCGCAATTCTGTAATTTGAATGAAAACTTATCCAATTATTTGGAAAAACAGAATCTGGTGTATCATGAACTAAATCATCTTGAAATACATTAACTGGAATTCCATGCAATCGCAATTGGTTAACAAGATTGTCAAACTCAAGGCACGCATTTTCTAAAACTTGCGAGTCTGTTAAGTCAGTATGTTTTTGAAAATAATTATTTTTAGCTGTTTCAGGATTCATTCTGAAACTAGAAGGTCTAACCATTAAAATTGAATGAATATTATTCATCATATCTTATTAAGGGTAATGATGTGCACCTAAAGAGTCCTTCTTGTTTAGAAACTTCAGATAAATCAATTTCTTCAACATTCAAATTTTGATATTTCAACCAATTATTTAATCTCTTAAATTTAGGTTGAGAAATAACTGTATTATCATTTATAGACAAAACATTACTAGTCATATCATACATTTCAATGTCAGAAATTTCAAAAATATTTTGTTTACCAAAAAAATCTACTAACCATAAATAATCATCTTTAAAAGTAAAAGCTTCAGGATGAATAATAGCTTTATTTTTACCAATAATTTGCAAACAACAATCTAAGTGAAGTATATTTTTTTTTGGATTAGTTAATGATTTATTTAAATGAAAACCTTTTACTTTTTTTTCTGGAAAAAATTCAATAAAATAATCTAATGCAGCTTTATTTGTTCTAGCTGTAAATAAATCACTGTAATCATCATTATCATAATAACCAACAAAAATAGTATTGGAGTGATATAGTACATCTCCTCCCTCAATATGAAGATTTTGAGGCATTGTTATAATCTTATTATGAAAATTAGATAAAATTGAGCTTAAACCACGAAATTCCTTTTCTCTTTTAGGAAGGATATTTGATTTAAAAAAAAAATTATCAATTACAAATCCTATGTCTCTGGAAAAAATTTGATTGTAATCCTTTATTAGATTTGGCCTGTAAACCTTTACATTATATTTCTCAAGTAAAACAACAAAACTCTCTAACTCTTTAACCATATCAGATTCTATTGGATATGTACCTTTTTTTAAATTTTCAATAGATTTTGGATCGTAAAGTTCTTTTAAAGATGGAATCTCTCCTAAACTATCAGCAATACCTATGACTACCGATCTTAGTTTAGAAGTTTCACCACTAACTAAAAATTCCATAATTAAATAATTATCTTGACTTTATATCGGTAAAAGATCTTAAATTTTCTCCTATATAAACTTGTCTTGGTCTTCCAATAGGTTCTTTTCTAAGTCTCATTTCTCTCCAATGAGCAACCCAGCCAGGTAATCTTCCAAGAGCGAACATAACGGTGAACATTTCGTTAGGAATATCAAGAGCTTTGTAAATAATTCCTGAATAAAAGTCAACATTTGGATAAAGTTTTCTATCTACAAAATATTGATCTTCTAGCGCTTCTTTCTCTAATCCCTTAGCAATATCAAGAATTGGATCGTCAATACCTAACTCTTTTAAAACTTCATCAGCAGCAACTTTAATAATTTTAGCTCTTGGATCAAAATTTTTATATACTCTATGTCCAAAGCCCATAAGTCTAAATGGATCAGACTTATCTTTAGCTTTAGACATATATTTTTTTGTATCTCCACCATCTTCATTAATAGCTTGAAGCATTTCAATAACAGCTTGATTGGCTCCTCCATGTAATCTTCCCCATAAAGCAGAAATTCCAGCAGCAACAGATGCAAACAAACCAGCATAAGAAGATCCAACTATTCTGACAGTTGAAGTAGAACAATTTTGCTCATGATCAGCATGTAAAATCAATAATTTATTTAAAGCGCTAATTACAGTTTTATTTTGAACATATTCTTTATTTGGTCGTTGAAACATCATTTTAGCAAGATTTTCAACATAATCCAATGAAGTATCTCCATATTCTAGAGGAAGTCCTTTTCTTCTTCTATATACCCAAGCCACTAGAACAGGAATTTTAGCTAATAAGTTAAGAATAGCATCATACATGTCTTCCTCATCGTCAATGTCTACTGCTGAAGGATCAAAAGCTACTAAACCACTTGTTAAAGAGGAAAGGATACCCATTGGATGAGCAGACTTTGGATAACTATTTAATATAATACGTAAGTCTTCATCAATAATCGATCTTTCTTTAATATCTTCAGAGAGCTTTTCTAATTGTAGTTTGGTAGGTAATTCACCAAATATTAACAAATAAGCAACCTCTAAAAAATCCGCTTTATTAGCTAACTCTTCAATTGAATAGCCCCTGTATCTTAAAATTCCTTTTTCACCATCTAAAAATGTAATAGCACTTTGACAAGATCCAGTATTTTTAAAACCTGCATCAAGTGTAATTAAATTAGCATCTGAACGTAATTTACTTATATCTAAAGCAATCTCATTTTCGGATCCAGTAATTAGATCAATTTCATGAATATTATTATTTACGTTAAGAGTTGCCTTGTTTTTCATTATTGTACTAATTTTAATTTAATAAAACTTTTAAAATTTAACTTTAAAAGCTTCCTTTTTAGGATAAAATGCTTTCTCTCCTAACTCTTCTTCAATTCTCAATAATTGATTATATTTTGCAATTCTGTCACTTCTAGAAGCAGAACCAGTTTTAATCTGACCTGTTGATAATCCAACAGCTAAATCAGCAATAGTATTATCTTCTGTTTCACCAGATCTGTGTGACATAACACTGGTAAAACCTGCTTTATGTGCCATGTTTACTGCATTAATCGTTTCAGTCAAAGTACCTATCTGATTTACTTTTATTAGAATTGAATTAGCAATATTATTTTCTATTCCTTTACCTAATCTTTCAACGTTTGTAACAAAAAGATCATCACCAACTATCTGAACTCTATCTCCGCATATTTTAGTTAAGTGTGCCCAACCATCCCAATCGTTTTCATCCATTCCATCTTCAATTGATACAATTGGATATTTAGATGATAATTCTGCTAAATATTCTGCTTGCTGTTTAGAGGTTAATACTTTGCCTTCATTTCCCTCAAAGATTGAATAATCATACATTCCATTTTCATAAAATTCAGACGAAGCACAATCCAAAGCAATCATAACTTGCTTTCCGGCTTGATATCCAGCTTTTTCAATAGCATTAATAATAGTATTTAAAGCATCTTCAGTTCCTTCAAGTTTTGGAGCAAACCCACCTTCATCACCAACAGAAGTAGTTAACCCTCTGTCAGAAAGTATTTTCTTTAAGTTGTGAAAAATTTCTGAGCCAATCTGCATTGCATGAGTAAAACTTTCAGCATCAACTGGCATAATCATAAACTCTTGAAAAGCTATGGGCGCATCAGAATGTGAACCTCCATTAATAATATTCATCATAGGTACCGGAAGTGTAGTACTCTTATTATTTGAAATATATGTATGTAAAGAAATACCTTTTGAATTACTAGCGGCTTTAGCAAGCGCAAGTGAAACACCTAAAATTGCATTAGCTCCTAAGTTTGCTTTATTGGGAGTTCCATCAATTTTAATCATTAAATTATCAATATTTTCTTGATCAAATACTGAAAGACCAATTAATTCTTTAGATAATATGTTATTTACATTTGAAACAGCATTTAAAACACCTTTACCCATATAATCGTTACCACCATCTCTTAACTCTACTGCTTCGTGTTCTCCTGTAGAAGCACCAGAGGGAACTGCAGCTCTACCTAAAACACCATCTTCAGTAATAATATCTACCTCAACAGTTGGATTTCCTCTAGAATCAAAAATTTGTCTAGCTTTAATTTTACTTATTTTACTCATTAATATTAGATTTTATTAGTTCAATAAATTGATCAAAAAGATAATTTGAGTCGTGAGGACCAGGACTAGCTTCAGGATGATATTGAACAGAAAAACAATTTTTATTTTTTATACTTATTCCTGCTATAGTATTATCATTTAAATGTAAATGAGTTATTTCTATATCCCTATTTTGTTCAGTTTCAACTTTATTAATAGCAAAACCATGATTTTGAGAAGTTATTTCCCCTTTCCCTGTAATCAAATTAATAACTGGATGATTTATTCCTCTATGACCATTATGCATTTTATAAGTAGATATTCCATTAGCGATAGCTATCACTTGATGTCCTAAACAAATTCCAAACAGAGGCTTGTTAATCTTTAAAACTTCTTTAGCGAGAGAAATAGCTGATGATAAGGGTTCAGGATCACCTGGGCCGTTAGAAATAAAATATCCATTAGGATTCCAGCTAGACAGATCTTCAATTGAAGAATCGTAAGGAAATACTTTGATATAAGCTCCCCTTTTAGAGAGGTTTCTTAAAATATTTAATTTTATTCCAAGATCTAAAGCTGCTATTTTAATTTTAGAATCAGGATTACCAAAAAAATATGGTTCTTTAGTTGAAACTTTAGAAGCCAACTCAAGTCCTTTCATAGATGGAGTTTTTAACAAATCTAATTTCAAAGACTCCATAGAATCAATATTAGTTGAAATAACTGCATTCATTGCTCCATTGTCACGTATATGAGAAACTAAAGCTCGTGTATCTACATCCGAAATAGCTACAATTTCATGTTTAGTAAAGAAATTTTGTAAAGAATTATCGGCAGCTGGTCTTGAATAACTGTGATTAAAATTTTTACAAATTAAGCCAGAAATTTTTGGTGAATCAGATTCAATATCTATGTCACTAACGCCGTAATTACCAATATGTGCATTAGTAGTAACCATAAGTTGTCCATAGTAAGAGGGGTCAGTAAAAATCTCCTGATATCCAGTCATTCCAGTGTTAAAACACAATTCACCAAAAGCGGATCCTTTAACTCCAAGTGCTTTACCAAAAAAAACAGTACCGTCATCAAGAAGAATAAAAGCTTTTTCTAATTTTTTGATGTTTTTCATGGATTTCAAAAATAATACAAAAAAAGGGATAAACAGAATGTTTATCCCTTATAATTTATAAAATTGTAGATTATATAATTATTTTATGAATCTGTTTCTTTTTTTTCAGAATCTGATTCATTTGTTTCATTATTTTCAATTTCAGAAATGGATTCTTCAACTACTGGAGTTGCTTCTTCAACCACTGGAGTTGCTTCTTCAACCACTGGAGTTGATTCTTCAACCACTGGAGCGGCTTCTTCAACCACTGGAGTTGATTCTTCAACCACTGGAGTTGATTCTTCAAC